>DATDTH010000601.1:0-4214 GCA_035290985.1 Pseudomonas sp.
GTCGCAGGCCTGGCTGGCAAATTGGTAGTTCTCCAGCAGGCGCCCCCAGAAGCGCTGGCGCACCTGTTCCAGGGAATTCAGATCGACCTGCTTGATCCCCAGGCGTAGCTTCAACGTCGCCTCGTCGGCCGTCTCACTGTCCAGCAGGGCCCGGGCGAACATCAGGATTTCCGCCCGCGAGGCGGTATCGAAGGCGGCCGGGCTGTCCAGCGCGGCCGGCCAACTGGCCCGCTCGACGGTGGCGACCCGCGCCGGTCCCGCGGCCTGGACGGTACCGACGCACAGGGCGGTCAAGAAAAACAGAGCGCTGACACGCATGGTGTACTCCTTAAAAACGACAACGCACCTCGAGGGTGCGTGTCGTGTTGCTGGCGTGGTGACCGGTTATGGACGGCTGTTGATCCGCTCGATGGCCTTGTCGTATACCGGATTGGCCTTCTGCTCCTTGGCCAGCTGGTACTGACGCAGGGCGTCGTCGAATTGGCCGGCGGCCTCGTAGATGCGCGCGATGTTGTAGTAGGAACTGGCGCGCACGGTGGCGGCCGTCGCCCCACTGGCCAGGGCAAGGGCCTTGCGGTTGGCCCAGATCGCCTCGGCCGTGCGCCCGGCCTTCTGATAGGCCAGGCCCAGGTTGCTGTAGGCCTGCCCGTAAGCGCCGTTCAGCTCGATGGCCTGGCGGTAGAAATCGATCGCCTGATCCAGCTGGCCGCCATGGTAGGCCGCCTCGCCCTGGCGGTTCAGCGCCTTGGCGTCGCCCTGGGCGCCCTGGCTGGCCGCCTGGCTGGCGACCACCGGGGCATCGCCCTGCAGCGGCTGCAGCAGGCCCGCAATCGTCTCGTTCGACCCTTTGCCCCCGAGGCGATTGATGTCCTGGAACTCGCCGCTGCCACTGATGCGGAACACCGTCCACAGGTTGCCGACCTTGTTCGTCGGTACGTAGTAGGTGCGCACCAGCGACTGGCCGATATAGACGAACACCTTGGCCTGGCTGGCGCTCAGAGCGCTCGCCGAGGGATCGCTGCCATTGCTGTAATCATGCACCGCGTAGACATAGGTCTCGCCGAAATGCTTTTTCTGCAGGGTGATGGTTTCCGGGCCATAGCTGTTGGTGTCATCCACATCCAAGTCGGCATCGAGCCCCTGCTTTTCCTGGAAGAAGATATGGTTTTCCGGGTAGACGATATGGGAGTCGAGGTCGGACGGGGTCGCGCCCCAGCTCAGCACCACGCGCATGCCGTCGAGGTTCTCCATTACCGGGCTGATGGCGTAGGTCATGCCCTTGCACGGGCACTTGGCAACCAGGTTGGAATAGCCGGGCTTCTTGATGATCAGCAGGCTGTCGGCGTCGTCGGTGAACACGGTGGTCAGGCTGATCCGACCCTGGGCGTCGGTCTTGCCGACCACGCTCTGGGCGCCGTTCTTCTGCACCAGCACCTCGGCATCGGCGATCTTCTGGTCCTTGATCACGGCGCTGAGCACCTCGATGGGCAACTGCTCGGCCTGGGCCAGCAGGGCGGCGGAACCGAGGAGCAGGGTTGCGGCAAAACGTAGAACGGACGCAGTCACTGCGACCTCCTTGTCAGGGTGCGATGAAAGGGAAAAGCGCGGTCTGGGCGCGCCACGCACTATAGCCGAACCGAACGCTGTCGAGTGGGATCGGCTGCACAGGACGAACCCCGTGTCGGCGGAGCGATCCGGTAGAATCGCCGTAGCTTTTTCCCACCCGTTCAGGAGACCGCACGATGCTGCTGGTGATTTCCCCGGCGAAAACCCTCGATTACGAGAGCCCACCGGTGACCCCACGTTTTACCCTGCCCGAGCACCTGGACCATGCCCAGGAACTGATCGGCCAGCTGCGCGCGTTCACCCCGCTGCAGATCGCCGAGCTGATGCACCTGTCCGACAAGCTGGCCGGCCTCAACGCCGCGCGTTTCGGCAGCTGGACGCCGGACTTCAGCCCGGCCAATGCCAAGCAGGCCCTGCTGGCCTTCAAGGGCGATGTCTACACCGGTCTGCAGGCCGAGACCTTCAGCGAGGCCGACTTCGACTTCGCCCAGGCCCACCTGCGCATGCTCTCCGGTCTCTATGGCCTGTTGCGGCCGCTGGACCTGATGCAGCCCTACCGCCTGGAAATGGGCACCCAGCTGGCCAATGCCCGTGGCAAGGACCTCTATGCCTTCTGGGGCGAGCGCATCAACGCCTGGCTGGAGCAGGCCCTGGCCGCCCAGGGCGACGACATCCTGCTGAACTTGGCCTCCACCGAGTACTTCGGCGCGGTCAAGCGCAAGACCCTCAAGGCCCGGATCATCGACACCGCGTTCAAGGACCTGAAAAACGGCCAGTACAAGATCATCAGCTTCCATGCCAAGAAAGCCCGCGGCCTGATGAGCCGCTACGTGATCAAGGAGCGCCTGAGCACCCCCGAGGGTCTGAAGGACTTCAACGACCAGGGCTACCGCTATTCGATCGAACAGTCCAGACCGGACAGCCTGGTCTTCCTGCGCGACGCCACGCCGGACTGACCGCGCCACGGCACCCGCCCGGGAAACGGGTGCCGCCTTTCGCATGCTCCGGCCATTCATCAAGTTGCAACAATCTTCTGAAACAGCTGAAACAGCAAACAACCTGAACTTTCCGCAACAACACCACTCCCCCTGAAACTTTGTCCGACAACTCCCAAATTCCGAACTCCACAATGAACAATCAAAATAATTACTAATTGGAACTTTCGTCCAATCGACGATAGTGGCCATTTGTTATTTATTGCAATACAGCCCCACACAGCGGGGCCTCCAGAAAAAATGCCATTAATATGCAATCACTGTCTCCACAGATACTGCTAACAGTCAATCCGCAAAAAATGACGAACGGTATGAACCAACTATTGGTTGGAGCGCTCCTAGTTCGTAAGCAATTTCTCCGAGGCCTTGAGCCTAATCGAATAAATTGCCGGCAATGGATTGCTAAAGTTCCATAAGTTGTCTTGAAGCGGCCATATCAACCCGCTCAAGGCTGATTTACGACTGGAGAGCATCGCCGAGCAAACACCTCTAAAGAGGCCGAATAGAGGCCTCGCGCTCAAAAATACGAGCATCCAAGTTACACCCAAAGGCCTCTAGATAAGGTGCCTATATAACAAGCCATGCTTCGGCCCCCTTAATGGGCGCCACTACTTTCCCATGCCTGTTTTCGGCCGACTCATTAGTGAATCGGGCGCCTAACCTGCTGTGTCATTTAACTGCCGCTCCATTAACGGCACGACGACGAATTAAGGTGAACGCTATGCGTATTAGTATTTTTGGCTTGGGTTATGTCGGCGCAGTCTGTGCCGGCTGCCTCTCTTCCCGCGGTCACGAAGTGGTCGGCGTGGATATCTCAGCGACCAAGATCGATCTGATTAACAGTGGTAAATCCCCCATAGTCGAACCCGGCCTTGAACCTTTACTGGAGAAAGGTATCCGGACCGGCATGTTGCGTGGCACCACCGATTTCGCCGCCGCCGTGCGGGACACCGAAGTCTCCTTTATCTGCGTCGGCACGCCGAGCAAGAAGAATGGCGACCTCGAACTCAATTACATCGAGTCGGTCTGCCGGGAAATCGGCTATGTCCTGCGCGACAAGACCGAGCGGCACACAGTGGTGGTACGCAGCACCGTGCTGCCCGGCACCGTGAAGAATGTGGTGATCCCGATCCTCGAGGACTGCTCCGGCAAGAAGGCCGGCGTCGATTTCGGCGTGGCGGTCAACCCCGAGTTCCTCCGCGAAAGCACCGCGATCAAGGACTACGATTTCCCGCCCATGACCGTGATAGGCGAACTGGACAGCCAGTCCGGCGACCTGCTGCAGGAAATCTACCAGGAACTCGACGCGCCGATCATCCGCAAGGACATCGCCGTCGCCGAGATGATCAAGTACACCTGCAACGTCTGGCATGCCGCCAAGGTCACCTTCGCCAACGAGATCGGCAACATCGCCAAGGCCTCGGGGGTCGATGGCCGTGAAGTGATGGAGGTGGTCTGCCAGGACCACAAGCTCAACCTGTCCAGCTACTACATGCGCCCGGGCTTCGCCTTCGGCGGCTCCTGCCTGCCCAAGGACGTGCGCGCCCTGACCTACCGCGCCAGCCAACTGGACGTGGAACACCCGATGCTCGGCGCCATCATGCGCAGCAATGTGGCCCAAGTGCAGAACGCCTTCGACATCATCGCCAGCCA
>DATDTH010000602.1:0-2483 GCA_035290985.1 Pseudomonas sp.
CCGCCGGGCCTCACCGCGCACCGCGCATAAGGGAGACCTCCATATGTGGTACTTCACCTGGATACTGGGTGTTCTACTAGCCTGCAGCTTCGGCATCATCAACGCACTCTGGCTCGAAGCCACCCAGGACCTGGATGCGGAATGACCCGGCGATAAGCCCCGCGCGTCCCTGCTGCGACCGGCAGCCCTGGCGCGTGCTCTCGCTGCTGCTGGCCGTGCCCATGGCCCTGGTCCTGCTGATCCACCCGGGCGCCATGCTCGATGGCGCGGGGCAGTACAGCCATGCCCAACTGATGCTGGTAATGGCCGGCGTCTCGGCCGGCTTTGTCCACGGCGTCGGCTTCGTCCCGCAACTGCGCCTGTGGCGCGTCCTGTTCAGCCCCCTCCTGAGCGGGCCCCTGATGGGCCTGGGCTACCTGATCCTGTTCAAGGCCCAGCTGGGCTGAGCCGCCCGCCGGCCGGCGCCTGCGCAGCCTTGCGCGGCGGCGCGGACCCGCTGGATCAACCCGCCGGTCGGGCCAAACCGCGATTTCGGGCCCTTTCCCGGTGGCGCACTCCAGGGATCGCACGCTACCCTGCGCTGAAGAAGTACCAGCTGCGCGCGACCGCGCTCGGCACTCACCTCCCGATACAACGACCCATTGGGTTTCGTTCATCGCCCTCAGGGAACCTAGCATGGCCCCACGACATGTCATCAACGCTTCGGTAAGCCCAAGGGGCAGTCTCGAGACGCTGTCCCAGCGCGAAGTCCAACAACTGAGCGAAGCCGGGGCGGGAAGCCTCTACACGCTCTTCCGCCAGTGCGCCCTGGCCATCCTCAACACCGGCGCCCACGTCGACAACGCCAAGACCATTCTGGAGGCCTACCGGAATTTCGAGGTTCGCATCCACCAGCAGGACCGTGGCGTTCGCCTGGAACTGCTCAACGCGCCAGCGGATGCCTTCGTCGACGGCGAGATGATCGCCAGCACCCGCGAAATGCTGTTCAGCGCCCTGCGCGACATCGTCTATACCGAAAGCGGTCTGGGCAGCCCGCGCACCGACCTGAGCAGTTCCCAGGGCATTACCGACTATGTCTTCCACCTGCTGCGCAACGCCCGCACCCTGCGTCCAGGGGCGGAACCGAAGCTGGTGGTGTGCTGGGGCGGCCACTCGATCAGCGGCGAGGAATACAAGTACACCAAGAAGGTCGGTCACGAGCTGGGCCTGCGCAGCCTGGATATCTGCACCGGCTGCGGACCCGGCGTGATGAAGGCGCCGATGAAGGGCGCCACCATCGCCCACGCCAAGCAACGGATCATCGGCGGCCGTTACCTGGGCCTGACCGAGCCGGGGATCATCGCCGCCGAGGCGCCCAACCCGATCGTCAACGAGCTGGTCATCCTGCCGGACATCGAGAAGCGCCTGGAGGCCTTCGTCCGAGTCGGCCATGGCGTCATCATCTTCCCCGGTGGCGCCGGCACCGCCGAGGAATTTCTCTACCTGCTCGGCATCCTGATGCACCCGGACAACCGGGAACTGCCCTTCCCCGTCATCCTGACCGGCCCCAGGAGCGCGGCGCCCTACCTGCAGCAATTGCACGCTTTCGTCGGCGCCACCCTTGGCGAAGCCGCGCAGAGCCATTACCAGATCATCGTCGACGACCCCGCCGAAGTGGCCCGGCAGATGACCCAGGGGCTCAAGACGGTCAAGGAATTCCGCCGCGAGCGCAACGACGCCTTCCATTTCAACTGGCTGCTCAAGATCGATGAAGGCTTTCAACGCCCCTTCGACCCCACCCACGCCAACATGGCCAGCCTGCGCCTGAACCGCGACCTGCCCCCCCACGAACTGGCCGCCAACCTGCGCCGAGCCTTCTCCGGCATAGTGGCCGGCAATGTGAAGGACAAGGGCATCCGCCTGATCGAAGAACACGGCCCCTACCAGATCCATGGCGACACGGCGGTCATGCAGCCCCTGGACCAGTTGCTGCAGGCCTTCGTCAAACAGCACCGCATGAAACTGCCGGGCGGCGCAGCCTATGTACCCTGTTATCGGGTGGTGACCTAAAGTCAACGAAATTGGGTGACAGTGGTGCACCCCAAGCAGGACCTGCCACCCGGATGCCGGTTTCGTGTGGGCGCTGGTAGACGTGGACAAAAGCAAATTCATGGGCAAGTCCGAGAAGATCAACATCACCCTACCCGGCCATCTAATACACCGGATTGACAGCTTTGTGTCGACCCACCCGGAGTACAAGAGCCGCTCCGGGCTTTTGGCGGCAGGGCGCTAAAGGTCATCCAACAAACTTAAAAAATCGGGCCAGCAAAGAGGGCGGAATGAATAGAATTCAATCACTCCGCCCGCCGATCCACTGACAACGCACGACCACTCTCAGTCATATCCACGCTTACAGCCGCAGACCGCCAATCGTGTAGCCACCGTCCACCGTGATCTCCTGGCCGGTGACGAAAGCGGCATCCGCCGAGAGGAGCCAGGCGACC
>DATDTH010000603.1:0-6771 GCA_035290985.1 Pseudomonas sp.
GCGCCCCCTGCCCCGAGCGGGAAATTTCGAGGGCCGCCGGCACACCCAGCTCGTCACAGGACCGGACAAAGGCCTGGGCATCTTCCCGCCAGTCGGCCTCGTCGAAATCGACCGCGAGAAAATGGCAGCTGTCGTCGGGCAACAGCGGATAAACACCGATGCTGTGCTCTCCGGCGAGATGGGCATAGATCACTGCATCCGAGAGCGGGCTCAGCTGGCGGTTGCCGCAATCGGCACACTTGATACGCGGCTTCTCGCAGACCCCTGCACGCCATTCATTGGCACAGGCGGGGGCGTAGCCGGATTTTCCGGTCGACTGGCTGGCCCAGCGGACCGGGTAGACATCCATGCGTCCCCGGAACAGGCGGCGAAAGAGCGCAATCTTCTCGGCAATGGAAAGCCTGGAGGCGTCCGTAACGGACGAGGCCAGGAGCGGTGGCGGTGGCGGCTCTGCAGCTTCGCGCCAGTCGACACCATGGGCCTCCAGCAAGGTCACCAGACGGGCGTTTTCGGCGCGCAACGCGGTTAACGAATCCTGCTCAGTCCTTGAGGCCATAGTCGGTCAGCCTGTTCATTTCCTCGTCAACTTAAAAGCACTGTCATTATCCGGCCGGTCAATGCGGATGTCACCGGCACTCGGGCCATCGACGATACGGTTGATCGAGCGGACCGCCGTATCGAACACGGCAGTAACCATTAGCCAAAATTGTCCCGCAGGCTGGGCGCGGTAGTCTGCGGCACGCCGCCGCCCTGATCGATGCTGGTCCACCCCTGTTCGACCAACTGTTGCAAAAAGGCCCGTTCGACTTCGCTGCATCCGCTCATGCTCCCTTCCGCTCGGCCTGCTCACGCAACCAGTACTGGCCCTTTTCGCTCAGGCGGTAACCTTGTCTGCTGCTATGTGGGGTATTGGGCAGCGTCATCTCCAGATAGCCCGCGACTATAGCTGGCACCAGATAGGCCTTGCGGAAATGCTCGGCATTCTTGAGCCCCATCGCGGCCTGCAAAGCAGCTCGGGACATATCACCGTCCACCCGATTCAGCAGGGCCGCGACTTCCGTGGTGACTTCCGTGGTGACTTCCGTGGTGACTCCCGTGGTGGCCTGTGGCAAAGGCTCTCGCGCCAGCGCATGCGCGGGCAGGCGAATCACAAAGGCACAGCGATCATCGTCCGTTTCGAACAGCGGTGGCGGCGAGCCATTGGCCGCCATCACCTTCAAGATTTTGGGAATACCGGTTGAACGCCCTTCGGTCAGTTCCAGTTCTTTCAAAAACTCGCCGATACGCCGGTTGCGGTAGCGACGGCTCACCGCACGGCCTGCGGCGAAATCGGCCAGTTTGATCGAGCGATCCGGTCCCGGGAAACTCAGCACCACCAGCTCATCACGGCTGATACGCACCTCGATCGGCTCGTGCTCTTCATACGAGCGGTGATACACGGCATTCACCAGTGCCTCTTCGATCGCCCCATAGGGGAAATTCCAGACCCGCGTGGCCTCGGCTCGATCCGGATGCTTGACCACCGTCTCGGCCAGATAGTTGCCCTGGATATAGTCCAATGCCCTGCGCGTAATGCGGTCCAGGGGTCCTCTGAAAATCTTCTCCACAAACCGGTCGCCGCCCGCGCCGTCGGGAAACCACACCACATCGATCTGGGTACCCGGGAAGAACTTTTCAGGAGTTTCATTGAAAAACAACAAGCCTACATTCTTTGGCCAGGGCGATTCACTCGGGCCGCCCACGATATTCATTTGCCGTCCCAGTGCCTCCACCGACAGCCCCTGCGCGTCGTCCGCCAGGGCACTGCCCACCTCGCGCAAAAACGCCTGCATCAAGGGCAGCGATAGATCGCTCACTTGGGCGGTCTGCGCAAAACGATCATCCCAGGGCACCGTGGCCGTCAGGCTCAGCAACTCCCGCTCGGTCTCGCCCTTGGCCTCCACCGTGCTGCTGTAACGGCGAATGAAGTAGTGCCAGGTTTTGTGCTTGGCGGTAACGGCAGCCGGCACCTTGTATGGCCGGGTCTGCCCGCCCGGCGCCCACAGCACCAGCAAATTGCGGCCTTCGATCTGCGCCACGCTCAGCAGCGGGAAATAGGGCGGCTGAATCAGCTGACAATAGGCCAGCAATTCTTGCTGAATCTTGTCGAGTTGCGCGGCGGGCACGCCCACCGGCGGAAACACCGGTTGCCCATTGGCATCGCAGTCCTGCCCTATCACCAGATAACCACCGCCCAAGTTCTCGAAATCATTGGCGAAGGCACAGAGCGTGCGCAGAATCGGGTCCGGGTTCCAACCCGCCTTGTACTCGATACGCTCGCCCTCGACGGTGCGCTGGCGCAGCAAGTCATGCAGATTGATGGGCAACGGGTTATGCATCGACTGTTTCCGCAATAGACGCATCAACCTTAACCGAAACCTTGCCGGTGAGCAGGTCTTGCATTAGGCCGATGCTTTTGACATTGAAGATTGCCCCGAAATTTGTTCACAG
Source organism: Pseudomonas sp. (assembly GCA_035290985.1). Classification (GTDB taxonomy): domain Bacteria; phylum Pseudomonadota; class Gammaproteobacteria; order Pseudomonadales; family Pseudomonadaceae; genus Aquipseudomonas. Next base: position 2,491 of record DATDTH010000603.1, read on the forward strand.
CTAATGGCTTGATCGCCGTACGTTCTAAGGACAACTCACTATTGAAGCACGCCCCTGGGCAAAGCCAAAGGTTCGCCCGCGTCCCAAACCCTCAACGCGGGGCGATATGGCTGATCAGCAGCTGCACGCTTTCATTGCCGCGGAATTCGTTGACGTCCAGTTTGTAGGCCAGCTCGACCCAGCGCACGGTGGGGTTGGGCCAGACCTCGCGGTCGACGCCGAAGGCGATGCCGTCGAGCTGCACGCTGCCGCATTCGCTTTTGAGCACCACTTTGAGGTGCCGCTCGCCGACTATGCGCTGCTGCACCAGCTGGAACACCCCATGGAACATCGGCTCGGGAAACTGCTGGCCCCAGGGGCCGGCATTGCGCAGGGCCCTGGCCAGCTCCAGGTGAAACTCCTCCGCCGCCAGGGCGCCGTCGGAGAGCAGCCGACCGGTCAGGTCGTCCTCATGCAGCTGGCGCCGCACCTCGGCGTCGAAGGCACCGGCGAAGGCGCCTAAATGCGCCTGGGGCAGGGACAGGCCGGCGGCCATGGCATGGCCGCCGAACTTGCTGATCAGGCCCGGGTGCCGCGCGGCCACCGCGTCCAGGGCATCGCGGATATGAAAGCCCGGTACCGAGCGGGCCGAGCCCTTGAGCAGCCCCTCGCCGGCATCGGCGAAGGCGATGGCCGGACGGTGATAGCGTTCCTTCAGGCGCGAGGCGAGGATGCCGATCACGCCCTGGTGCCAGTCCGCCTCGAACAGGCACAGGCCGAACGGCATGTCCTCCAGCGGCAGGTCCTTGAGCTGGGCCAGGGCCTCGCGCTGCATGCCCTGCTCGATGACCTTGCGGTCCTGGTTGAGCTGGTCCAGCTGCCCGGCCATGCCCCGCGCCAGTTCCTCGTCCGTGCAGAGCAGGCACTCGATGCCCAGGCTCATGTCGTCCAGCCGCCCCGCCGCGTTCAGCCGCGGGCCGAGGATAAAGCCCAGGTCGGTGGCGGTGATGCGCCCCGGCTGCTTGCCGGCCACCTCGAGAATCGCCCGCAGCCCCGGGCGCGCCCGGCCGGCGCGGATCCGCGCCAGGCCCTGGTGGACCAGGATGCGGTTATTGGCGTCCAGCGGCACCACGTCGGCGACGCTGCCCAGGGCCACCAGATCCAGCAGCTCGGCCAGGTTGGGCTCGGCCAGCTGGCGCCGGCTGAACCAGTCCAGCTCGCGCAGGCGCGCGCGCAGGGCCAGCAGCACATAGAAGATCACCCCGACCCCGGCCAGGGCCTTGCTCGGGAACTCGCAGCCATGCTGGTTGGGGTTGACTATGGCGTCCGCCGCCGGCAGCTCGTCCCCTGGCAGGTGGTGGTCGGTGACCAGCACCTTGAGCCCGGCGGCCTTGGCCGCGGCCACCCCTTCCACGCTGGAGATGCCGTTGTCCACCGTGACCAGCAGCTGCGGTTGGCGGGTCAGGGCCACCGCGACTATTTCCGGGGTCAGCCCATAGCCGTATTCGAAGCGGTTGGGCACCAGGTAATCGACATGGGCCGCGCCCAGCTGGCGCAGGCCGAGCAGCCCCACCGTGCTGGCGGTGGCACCGTCGGCATCGAAGTCGCCGACTATCAGGATGCGCTGGCCCTGCTCCAGGGCCGTCACCAGCAGCTCGACCGCCGCCGCCATGCCCTTGAGCTGCTGAAAGGGGATCAGGCGCGCCAGCCCCTTGTCCAGCTCGGCGGCCGAGCGCACGCCGCGGGCGGCATAGAGCCGGGTCAGCAGCGGCGGCAGGTCGCCCAGATTGGGCAGGGTTTCGGGCAGTGGGCGGGCTTCGATGCGCATGGTCAGTCTTATCGTCTGGGGCGGATGCAGGGCCTGGCGGGTTACACCCGCCCTACGGCCGTATTCATTGCTGTTTCAACGCTCGCCGATCAGCCACTCGATAGGCACTTCATGCTGGCCGCGCTCGTCGGTGACGAACAGCTCGCCGTCGCTGATCATCACGCTCCAGCTCAATGCCCGCGGCATGTTCAGGGCCAGGTTGGCCAGGGCTTCCTGATCCAGGGCCACCACGTTGATGTTCTTCAGGCTGCGCACCGGGTCGAGTACCTTGGTCTGCCACACGCGCAGGCTGCCATAGGCCACCAGGCTGAATTTCTCGGTCCGCCGCGAGCACCAGGTCATGCGGTCGCTGTCCGGCTGGCCGACCTCAATCCAGTGCAGCACGCGCCCGTCCAGGCTCTTCTCCCACAACGCCGGTTCGTCCACATCCGACAGGCCACGGCCGAACGCCAGTTGCTCGTGATAGAACAGGGCATAGCCGATCAGGCGCGCTGCCAGGCGCTCTTCGGTTTCCGACGGGTGCTTGGCCACGGTAAAGCGCAGGCTCTCGTACACGCTGCGGTCGATATCGGTCAGGTTGAGGTCGACTTTGTAGGTCGTGGAGGGCTGGGCCATGAAGGGGCTTCTAGGTAACGGGGAGAGGCGCCAAGTCTACCCTGAAAGCCCCCAGCCTGCCCGCCGGGACAGCCATCCCCTCGACTCTTGTATACGCCAGGGACTAGCCTGCCGGGAGGGACCCGCCTCGGGCCGGCCCATGGCGCCTGGTCAACCAGGCATTATCGACTGGCCGTCGAACCCTCACCCGCAGGTGCTTTCCAACCCACTGAGCCGCTTTAAAAAAACCTGGCCTGGTCTGGCAGCGTGTCGCAGCGAGCGGCTTTTCGACACAGCGCCACCGAAACCAAGGCAATTTTGTAGAGCGCCCGAGGAGACGTCCCATGCCCCAATCAGAGATCAGCCTACCCGAACCCGTGCTGCAAGCCGTGCAGCGCGGTCAGCATGAGCAGGCCATCCGCATGCTCAGCTTGAACCATGGCATCAGCCAGGAAGCGGCCAAGGAACAGCTCAACCGCTACCTTGAACTACACCCGCCAATTCGCTTGCGCGGCGCCGGCATCGTGAGCCTGAGCAAGACCAACGCTCTGATCTGGCTGGGCCTGATCGTGCTGATGGCGGTGGTCTATCTGATCCTGACCGGTTGATAGGCACTGCCACGCAACCCAAGGGAGACCTTGCAGGTGCCGGCGCCAGGAGCGGAATTGGTTGGCAATTGAGGGGCTGCGCCGTTGCCAAGCCTGCAGGGCGACCGTATAACACGGCCGCTCATGGCCCCTTATGATCAAGGGCCTCTCAGGGACAGTTTCACAGGCAGGATTCCCATGGAAATTATTCTCGCAGCGCTGGTCGTACTGGTTATCCTCGTCCTAGTCTTCGTCAACCTCGATCACCCACAAGACACGCGCCTGCAGCTTGCCGACAGCCCGGCGCGCATCACGCTGGAGGAGGCCAGTCAGATCAACCGCATCGCCCACCTGCGAACGCTCAGCCTCGACCTCGCCTGTGAGCTGGCCGGACGTCTGCAAGGCGATGCCTGGCAGATCGCCCACTCCGAACTCTGCGCGCCCTTGCTGGGCGATGGCCGCGCACCCATAGCAATGGAGCTGCTGAGTCGCCTCGACGCGCATCACCGCGGCATCGCCGCGCAACGCATGCTGTCGCACTGGATCGATACTGGCGACATGCAGCAGGCCGTGTCGCTGCTCGAACAGTTGGGCGGCGATCTGCCACAGGATGCACTTCTGCGCATTCCGCTGCTGCAGGCCACCGATCGTCATGAGCAAGCCCTGGCCGAACTGGACGCCCTGGGCACTCAAGCCTTGCAGCCCGACAGCGAGCTGCGCGACCTGCAGCTACCGACGCTGGCGCGCCTGCAGCGCAAAGCCGAACGAACCGAAGAAGCGAAAAAGACCCTGGCTCTGGCTTGGCAGCGCATGCAGGCCCGCGCGGCTGAAGACGACTTTCTCGGTGTGGACGAACTGGCTCAAGAACTGGCTAATCTGGGGCAACTCCAGACCCTCGAGGAAATTGCCGGGCAACTCCCGGACGTGAGAAACAATCCGCTGATCTCGCCGCTAATCGAGGCTGGCCTGTTCGAGCAGGCCGGCCTACTGATCGAGAGGCTCGAGTCCTTCTACCGCGACCAGCCCTACGAGCAACTGCAGAGCGCAATGCTGCAGCGCGGGCAGTTGCACCTGGCAACGGAGCTGCTGGCAAAGGCGGAGCGCGCGCTGCATTCCAGCCTGCTCCTGCAACTCGCGCAGTGGCACATCGACCAAGGCGCGCTGACCGAGGCCACGGGGGTCATCCAGAACCTGTGCCGCGACGAGTACGAGCGCATCGAGCTCTGCCTTGCGGTGTGGCGGCTGTATGTCGGGCCAAAACCGGACGTTGCCGCCCCACTCCTGAATCAGGCC
>DATDTH010000604.1:0-8997 GCA_035290985.1 Pseudomonas sp.
AGGCCTCCATAGCCTCGGCGGGTGAACGTGGCACCCAGTGTTTCCAATTACGGCGCTTCATTGGATGGGGCTCCTGTTGGCCGTCTGCTGCGGCTTCCAATCAAAAATGCTTTTTCACTCTTGGCAATGTCGTTACCAAAAGCCCAGTCTGTTGCGGTACATTCACCCCACGCGGAGAGGCGAGAAATGCAGAGCCTGGTTGAGCTAGCCGAGGTGCAGGAGTTTCAGGCGCAGCTGTTGCGCGAACAGGCGCAGTACCAGCATGGCCTGGAGTGCCTGATTGGTTTTCTGCTGGATCAGGTGCGGGCATGTCCGGGCTGGTCGGCAGCACAATTGTTGGAGGCGCTGGAGGACGAGCAATTAGGGCAACTGGAACGTCAGCCGGATACGCCTTTGCTGCTGCCATTCGAGCGGCTTGCATTACAGCTGCACAGCTTGTCGGGTCGGCCAGTTGTCGAGACATACCTTCCCAAAGCACTACAGTGTCGCTATCCAAGGCTTGACCCAACACCACCTCGGCTTCGCCCCGTATCTGGAACCGTCGAGCACGATGAATGATCCGGTAAACAGCGTTTAGTGTGAGTTTGAAGCGATCAGCCAACTCGCGCTGGTTGGTGCCATTGAAGGCGGCAATGAGTGCAGTGTTTTGCAGGGTCATAGCGGGTGCCCTCAGGCGGTACGGCGTGACAGGGTGTCGGCGATCTGGTTGTCCTCAACCACATCCCCCTCTTTCAAGCCCAACTTGACGGCGATCTTGTGCGACTGACCACGGACGCCTTGCTTGCGCCCGCCCAGCACTTCGAACACCAGGTTGCAGCTGAAGCCGTTGGCGGCGGCCCATTGCGAGATCGATATGCCTTTGCGCTTTAACTCGGCGCGGGCCTCATCAGGGGTGCGGAGCATGGGGCTCTCCTCCTGTAACTGTGTGAACTGGACGCGCCTGGGTGGTGCGTTTGTGTGGATTGAATGATGGGTAATTAATTACCCATGGTCAAGGGGTTCTATGAGTAATTTTTTACCCATTGGCGAGCGGCTGCGCGAGGAGCGTGAGAGGCTCGGCAAAAGCCAGGCCGAGTTCGCTGAGGTTGCGGGTGTAACCAGGAAGACCCTATTCGGATACGAATCAGGGGTTCGAACACCTGACGCTGGGGCTCTGGCGTCGTGGGGATTGGTTGGTATCGATGTGCTCTACGTCGTCACCGGCCAGCGCTTAGCGCCGCCGATGTCGGCTATTGAGACTGGAAGGAATGCAAATGAATCAAAAGCGACCCATCAGTCAAATGTGCGTTTGACGGCACATTTGACCGAAACCACCAATCCGGTCACGAATGCAAACGATGTAGCAGAGATCGACGAGGCTTTGATGCGACGCATCGTGATGATGCTGGCAAAAGCCGCCAAGGCTGCAGGCCGCCGCTGGGAAAGTGAGCGGCTAATGCTTGCTGCGGTGGACGTATATAAATTCCTGGCGAAAGAAGAAAAGGTCGACGACGCCAAGCTGGAGAGAGTTTTAAAGCTCGTAGTAAACCGATAGCGCACGGCGCATAGCAAAAGGAGTGGGGCATGAAGGACGATGATCTGATGACGCTCGTCGAGAAACTGACCAAAGAGATTGACGCCTTACCCAAGGACGGAAAGGAACACTCGATCTCGATAACGGTGGGCGGCAACAATTCCGGCAATATCGCGTTGGGCGGTACGCAAATCGTGTTCAGCCAGCGGGAGCAGCAGCGCTCCTGGGTAGATCTGGATGTCGCCGAACTGTTCGCCCACCTGGGTCATTGGAGGGCGCAATGGTGGAGTGGCTGGCGTGGCTTCTGGCTGAATATTCCCTGCGTGCTACTGGTGCTTTTGCTCGTGATGATGGTAGCCGGGTTGCTCAGTGGCTGGCTGCTGACCCTGGGATCACAAACCATGCCTTATGTGCTGGCCCCCGCAATTGTACTAATGGCCATTCTGTCGACCTGGATGATGCGGGTTCGCCGGATTGAGGGGCGGCTTATGCAGGACAGTCAGGCTTATATCGACACGATTAAGGCCGAACTGCGGCAGCGACGTCAGTGAAACTGTGCAGGGATGCGATCCATCAGGCAGGGGTGATCCAAGCGAAAAATGAAATCGGAGTTAAGTGGATGACAGAAAATCAGGTAATCATGCGACTCGAGCCAAGCGCTGATGCCACAGCGTCCGCGCCTACGCTGGGCTCGACAAGGATTACCGGCTTACTTTTTGGTGACCGCTTAATGGGTATAGGCCTGGTCGTGGGGTCTGTATTGCTCTAGTTCGACTTTGCAAGATTGGGAGTGACCAGTACAGCGATCAAGGCGAAGACCGAAAAAAAGGAACCGAGAATCAGCCAGCCCCCAGCGGACCTGCCTCGGGCAGATGCCGCCAGCGCGGTGACTACTCCGAACGACAACCACACACAAATAGCAATCCAAGGCAGGCCTGTTTCATATAGCAATCCACCTGCAATGAACAAAAGCACGGGGCCCAGGATAAGGATGACGATAAGCTTGATGACCGGATGGACATCTGCTTTCGCTGAGGTATCAGTCGCGGCCTCGACGGTCAGGTCTGAATGGCAGTACCTGCATATCACAGCCGCAGACTTGATGGTCTCAGCGCAGAATGGACACGTTTTATCGTCAGTATTCATAGGGTGATTCCTTTGTAATATTCGGCCAGTCTAGAGCAATCCAGGAGGAGGCAACATGAACACAGTTCTCTGCAAGTGCCTTATTTTACTGTTATCCACGACTGCGCTGGCCGGCTGTTCCACCGTATTCGGTGACCGTTACAACCATGTCGAACTCAAGAGCGAGCCTGTTGACGCAACATTCACCGTTCGCAACGGCGCTGGCGCGGTTGTGGCATCCGGCTTGACGCCCAACACGATCAAGCTCAAATCCAGTGCCGGATACTTCAAGCGCGGGCGCTACTCGGTAGTGTTCAGCGCCCCGGGTTATGTTGACCAAACTGCTGACTTAGTGGCCAGCATGCGCGGTATCTACTGGGGCAATATTCTGGTCAGTGGGCCGATCGGCCTGCTGATTGTCGACCCTGCCAGCGGGGCTATGTGGGCGCTACCGCGCGCGATGGAAGCGAAGCTGACCCCGGCCCTAGGTGGCGCGGCAACCGCCATGGCCACGCCAGGTGCCGAACCGTCCACCGCACCCGCTCTCTCGAAAGACCAACAGTTACAAGAGCTGCAACATCAACACCTATCGTATGAGGACTATCAGCGGCGCCACAAAGAGATCATGAACAGCCAATGAATATATGCCCCCAATAACTATGAACATCCAATAAAAAGGCGGCCGCACTGGCCGCCTTGTACGCCAAACCTATTTTTGCCCCGTCCAAAATACTCTTCGCGCGCGTGTGGCGATGATCGGTGTGCCTGCTTTGCAGGGCCTGACCATCAGCCGGCCAAGGATGGCCACCTAACACGCGGAGAGTTCCATGCCCAATTCCTGCACACCCAGCCAGCGCCTGCCGCGCATGTGGCTGTGGACACTGATCACCGTGGGCCTGCTGCTGGCCCTGCTGTTTATCCGTCCTGAGCAGCTCCAGGTGGTGCTGTACAAAGGGGCCCTGGTCACCCTAGCCGCAGTGCTCGGCTACTGGATCGACCGCTCGCTGTACCCCTATAGCGACCGCCCGCACCAGTGCATCGGCGGCATTCATATTGTCGGGGCCTGGCTGCGTCGCGCGTTGATTGTGCTGGCGTGCATCCTTGGTATGACGTTGGGGCTCTGAGCATGCGCACCCTCGTCCTGTTGTTCCTGGCGTCATTGCTGGGCAGCTCGCTGGGTTGGCTGCTGCTGGGGCTGGCACTGCTGGTTGCGAGCTGCCAGCCGGCCTACGCCGCCAGCATCCACCACGCTGCCGAGCAGTACCGCCGCACCCTGGTGCGCGCTGCCCACGCCGAGTGGGGCCTGGATGCGCCGATCGCAACCCTGGCCGCCCAGGTCCATCAGGAAAGCGCCTGGCGGCACGACGCCCGCTCGCCGGTCGGCGCCCAAGGCCTGGCGCAATTCATGCCCAGTACCAGTGCCTGGATGGCCGAACTGTACCCGGCCAGCCTGGGCGCCAACCAACCCTACAACCCCGGCTGGGCCCTGCGCGCACTGGTGGTTTACGACCGCTGGAACCACGAACGAATCCAGGCCCGCGGCCCCTGCGAGAAGTGGGCAATGGTCCTGTCCGCCTATAACGGCGGCCTCGGGTGGGTGCGTAAGGACGCCCGGCAAGCCTCGGCCCAGGGTGCCGATCAGCTGGCCTGGTTCGATCACGTCGAGCGGTTCAACGCCGGCCGCTCGACTGCCAATTTCCGTGAGAACCGATCCTACCCGCGCCTGATCCTGCTGCGCTGGGAGCCGCTTTATGCCGCTGCCGGCTGGGGTAATGGCGTGTGCGCTGAGAGGTACAGCCTGTGAAACGTCTATTGCTCACCAGCCTGGTGCTGGGGCTCGCTTGCACCACCGTTGCCGCCTCATCACCCAACTGGCTCACCGCCGCGGAGCTGTACTGCTCACCCATTCCCCGTCACCGCCACGGCAAGGCCTGCTCCAAGCCGGGCAAGCGCAGCCCTCGTAAATACAAACGCCTGGGCGGTCGCAAATGATCAACCGCATCGTGCTGATCATCAGCGTCATGGCGGGCCTGGGCGTTGCCTTGTTTGTCGCCTACCAGCTCGGCGCCAGCAATGCCTATGCCTTGGGTTACGCCAAGGGCTCCGCGAGTGAAAAGACTCAGTGCCTGCAGGGCCATCTCGATGGCCTTACCGCCGTACTCGACAGTGCCAAGGGCCTCACCGTCGCCGCCAATCTGGCCAGCCAACAGTTGGGCCAATCCATCAGCGGCCGCAAACAAGCGGACGCGAAAACCACCAAGGAGATTCGCAATGCGCTCGCTCAAACCGCGTCTCAGCGTGCTGGCTGCGTGTTTGACGCTGGCGTCATGCAGCAACTCGATACCGCCCGTGCTCGCGCCACCGAGGCCGCTGCCCGCGGAGTACTTGGTGCAGTGCCCGCCGCCCGCTGAAGTACAGGGCAACAGCGCCGACGCCGCGGCTGTCGCGCTGAAAGAAGTCTATGACCAGTACGGCCTATGCGCCGGCCGGTTGGTCGGCCTGGTGAATTACCTGCAGGAGCAACGCTGATGGATTGGGACTTCACAACCAGGGCCGGGCAGTTCGTGTTCACTGTCGTCATCGGGCTGTATTCGTTGCTGGCTGCACGTCGCTCGGCCTCCACGGCCGAGGCGCAGGCATTGGATAAACGCCTGACCAACCACCACACGCGGATCCTCACCATCGAGCAGCACCTGCTGCACCTGCCCGATGCCAAGCAAATGGCTGAGTTGGCCGGCGATATGAAAGCGGTCAAAGCCGAGCTGGCGGGGGTCGCCAGGGAGCTGGCCCCTTTAGCGCGAGCGCTGGATCGGATCAATGACTACCTGCTGAATGCGAGAACGCCATGAGCAAATACGCCGACTTTCTAAGTGCCGATCGCCGCCTGGTGATCCTGCGCATCCTGGCTGAAATGCCGACCTACCGCGCCAACAGCTCGGTGCTGCACTCCGTACTCCAGGAGTGGGCCCACGAGCCCAGCCGCGACCAGGTGAAAACCGAGCTGCGCTGGCTTGAGGAACAGCAGCTGATCACCCTGGATGATGTGGGTGATGGTGCCGTGCTCCTGGCCAAGCTGACCGAGCGCGGCGGTGATGTTGCCGCTGGCCGGGCACGAGTGGATGGCGTTAAGCGCCCTGGAGCCTGACATGGGGCGTAAATCGAGCATCCACAAGCTGGAGCCCAACGTCCGCTCACACATCGAGCGGCGTTTGCGTGAAGACCGCCTGACCCTGGACGAGCTGATCGAGGATCTGCGCCAGAACTTCCCGGGCGAGCAGAAGCCCAGCCGTTCGGCCATCGGCCGCTACAAGGTCAGTTTCGACGAGATGTCGAAACGCCTTCGTGAGCAGCAGGCCATGGCCAGCCTGCTGGTCGAGGAACTGGGTGAGAACCCGGATGATCGCGCCGGCGCGCTGATGGTGCAGTCCATCACCACCCTGACCACCCACGCGGCGATGGGCGCGCAGATAGACGAAGAAACCACCGTTGATGATGTGCGCAAGCTGGCCCGCGCCGCCAAAGACGTGTTGGCCGCCCGCAAGGTCAGCCGCGAAGAGCGCAATGCCATCCAGAAGGAAGCCCGCGACAAGCTCCTCGAGGAGCAGCGCGCCAAGCTCGAAGCCATGCCAGTCAAGGGCGGTGTCACAGAAGATACCAAGCAGGCGATCCGCGAAGCCCTGGGGATTTCCTGATGAAGTACAAAGGCAACGCCAAGGTCATTCCTGCCGACCCAGACGCTATCTTTCTGCCGTTCCAGAGCCGCTGGATCACCGACGACAGCCGGCTGAAGCTGATGGAGAAGTCGCGGCAGATCGGCATCTCCTGGTCTACGGCGTACGCCGCAGACGAACGGACTGCGGCTGTGGGGGCTCGTTTCGATCAATGGGTCAGTAGCCGTGATGATCTGCAGGCCAAGCTGTTCATCGAAGACTGCAAGATGTGGGCAGGCATCATGAATCTGGCCGCGAAAGACCTGGGCGAGATCGTGGTCGACGCGGATAACAAGATATCCGCCTACGTGCTGGAGTTCGCCAGCGGCCGTCGCATTCACAGCATGTCCAGCAACCCCGATGCCCAGGCCGGTAAGCGTGGTGGCCGGATCCTGGACGAGTTCGCGCTGAACAAGGACAACCGCCAGCTATGGGCGATCGCCTATCCAGGTATCACCTGGGGCGGCAGCATGGAGCTGGTCTCGACCCATCGGGGCAGCCACAACTTCTTCAACCAGCTGGTGCGCGAGGTCCGTGAGAACGGCAATCCCAAAAACATCAGCCTGCACACGGTGACCCTGCAGGACGCGCTCGACCAAGGGTTCCTCTTCAAGCTGCAACAGATGCTGCCTGCCGATGACCAGCGCCAGGCCATGGACGAGGCGGCTTATTTCGAATTCGTTCGCGCAGGTTGTGCCGACGAGGAGAGCTTCCAGCAGGAGTACATGTGCAACCCGGCCGACGACGACGTGGCCTTCTTGGAATACGACCTGATCGCCTCGGCCGAGTACCCAGGCGATGCCAACTGGCAGCAGATCGAGGGCGGCCGGCTGTTCGCGGGCGTCGATATCGGCCGCAAAAAAGACCTGACCGTGCTGTGGGTCGTCGAGCTGCTCGGTGATGTGCTGTACACCCGCCACGTCGAGCGCCTGCAGAACATGCGCAAGTCTGACCAGGAGAAGATCATTTGGCCTTGGTTTCAGCGCTGCGAGCGGATCTGCATCGACGCCACCGGCCTGGGCATTGGCTGGGCGGACGATGCCCAGGACGCGTTCGGCCAGCATCGCGTCGAGGCCGTGGTATTCACCGCGCACGTGAAAGAGGCATTGGCCTATCCAATTAGGGGCGCCATGGAGGATCGCAAGATCCGTATTCCATCCGACCCCAAGACCCGCGCCGATCTGCGCCTGGTCACCAAACAAGTGACCGCTGCCGGCAATGTCCGATTCACCGCTGAACGCACGCCGGATGGCCACGCGGACGAATTCTGGGCGGTTGGTCTGGCCATTCATGCCGCCTCTCAACTGGTGGCAATCCCCATCGACTACCAGTCCACCGGCACCCGCACGATGGCTGGCAGCACCTTTATCAGCAGCCCCGCCGGCCAGCGCACCACGCGTGGCTTCGGCACCGTGCGCGGCGGCAATGACTTTGGAGGCTTCTGATGCAAAAGCCCAAGCTACACCGCGAGATCGCCAGCACGGGTGACGGCCGCGACATCACCAAGCCGTTTCTGGCCGGCCTGCAGCAACCGAATGACAGCATCCTGCAGGCGCGTGGCAGCTTCGACCTGAAGATCTACGAGCAGGTGTTCAGCGACTGGCAGGTGAAGAGCGTCTGGCAGCAGCGCCAGTTGGCCGTTGTGAGCAAGGAATTCAAGGTCGATGCCGGTGGCGATCGCCCCATCGACAAGCTGGCCGCCGAGCACCTGGAGCAGCAGCTGCAGCGCGTGGGTTGGGACCGGGTCACCGAAAAGATGCTGTTCGGCGTGTACTACGGCTATGCCGTGGCAGAGCTGGTGTATGGCCGCGATGATCGTTACATCACCCTGGATGCGATCAAGGTGCGCAACCGCCGGCGCTTTCGCTACGACCAGGAAGGCCAGCTGCGCCTGTTGACGCCCAACAGCATGCAGCTGGGTGAACCGGCACCGGCGCCGTACTTCTGGCACTTCAGCACCGGTGCCGACAACGACGACGAGCCCTATGGCCTGGGCCTGGCCCACTGGCTGTACTGGCCGGTGTTCTTCAAGCGCAATGGCATCAAGTTCTGGCTGGTCTTCCTGGAGAAGTTCGGCATGCCCACCGCTGTGGGCAAGTACGACAAGAACGCAATGCCCGAAGAGAAAGCCAAGCTGCTGGAGGCCACGCATGCGATCCAGTCTGACTCGGGCATCATCATTCCCGAGGGCATGCTGATCGAGCTGCTGTCTGCCGGGCGCTCCGGTACCGCGGACTACCAGGCCCTCCATGACGCCATGGATGCGGCGATCGCCAAGGTCGTGCTGGGCCAGACGGCCAGCAGCCAGGGCACGCCAGGCCGCCTGGGCAATGACGACCTGCAGGGCGATGTGCGCCTCGATCTGATCAAGGCCGACGCCGATCTGATCTGCGAGAGCTTCAACCTGGGCCCGGCCCGCTGGCTGACCGCCTGGAACTTCCCCGATGCCGCGCCGCCGCGCGTATACCGGGTGGTGGAGACGCCCGAGGACATGCAGGCCCGCGCCGAGCGCGACGAGCGTGTGTTCGGCTTCTCCGGCTACAAGCCGACCCTGGGCTATGTGCAGGAGACCTATGGCGTCGAGGTCCAGGAGCAGGAACCAGACCACGGCGACCAGCCGCCGGCGGCCGAGTTTGCCGAGGCCAGCCA
>DATDTH010000605.1:0-2509 GCA_035290985.1 Pseudomonas sp.
GCCTGGAGTGGCTCCGCCGAAGACTGGCTGGACACCATCCGGACCCCCGTGGAGCTGGCGGTGAGCGAAAACCGCGTCTACCTGAGCAACGACCTGGCCAGCGACGCCCGCCTGCAGGCCATTCACGGCTCGCTGCACCAGGCTGGCCTGAACTCTGCCATTTCTGTCCCGCTTCGCATCGGCGACAAGATGGTGGGCGCCCTGACGCTGTTTGCCGTCGAGAAAGACTATTTCGATGAGGCCATGCTGGAGCTGGTGGTCGAAATGGCCTCGAACATCTCCTTCGCCCTCGACAATGTCGAGAAAGAGCGCAAGCGCCGCCTCGCCGAAGAACGACTGCAACAAAGCGAAGACGCCAACCGCCTGACCAGCAGTGCCGTGGAGGCATCGGCCAACGGCATCATGATCACGGCGATCACACCCGACGGCAATCCCATCCATTACGTCAACCCTGCCTTCGAGCACATCACCGGCTACAGCCGCAGCGAAGTCATCGGACGTGATCCCCGGTTTTTGCGAGGCAGCGACCTCGAACAGTTCGGCACCTCCGACATCAATGCTGCGCTGAGAAACACCAGCGAGGGCAAAGCCGTTCTGCGCAACTACCGCAAGGATGGCAGCTTGTTCTGGAACGAACTGTCGATCGCGCCCGTGGTCGATGCCAGCGGCAGGGCGACCCATTTCGTGGGCATCATCAACGACATCACCGAACAAAAGCGCTACGAAGCCCAGCTCGAACGGCAAAACAACCAGGACGACCTGACCGGCCTGGCCAGCCGCAACCTGCTGCGCGACCGCACCGGCCAAGCCATTGCCCACGCGCTGCATCACAAGCACTTCGTGGCCCTGCTGTTCATCGACCTCGATGACTTCAAACGCATCAACGACAGCCTCGGCCACGGCGTCGGCGACACCATCCTGTGCGTCATCGCCGAGCGCATCAAAGGCTGCATCCGCGAACGCGACACCCTGGCGCGGCTCGGTGGCGACGAGTTTGTGCTCGTGCTCTCTGACATGGCGGGACTGCAGGACGCCTCGCTGATGGCCAGCCAGGTGCTGCAGGCCATTGCACAGCCGATTTCGGCAGGTGGCCGGGAGATCGACCTCTCCGGCAGCATCGGCATCAGTGTGTTTCCGGCCGACGGCGAGGACTACGACACCTTGCTTCGCAATGCCGATGCGGCCATGTACAAGGCCAAGCAAACCAGCGGCAAGGCGTTCTGCTTCTATACCGGCGACATGAATGTCGAGGCCATGCGTCGACTGGAGCTGGAGTCCGGTCTGCGCCAGGCCCTGGGACAGAACAAGCTGACCTTGCACTACCAGCCCCTGCTGGATCTGAGGTCAGGGCAGGTGGTCGGGGCCGAGGCCCTGCTGCGTTGGCGCGGACAGGACGATGTCCTGGTGTCGCCAGCAGAGTTCATCCCGGTGGCCGAGCAAACGGGCCTGATCGTGCCCATTGGGGAATGGGTGCTTCACACCGCGTGCGCACAAGCCCAACGCTGGCTGCAGGAGGGGATCGAGCTCTGCGTATCAGTCAACCTGTCCACACGCCAGCTTCGCGACCGCAACCTGGCAGACACCGTGCGCCGGTGCCTGGCAGAACACCGGCTACCCGCTCACCTGCTCAAGCTGGAGATCACCGAAAGCGCCGTGATGGAGGACGCCGAAGCCGCCGCCTCGATCCTGGGCGAGCTCAAGCAACTGGGCGTGCTGATCTCGGTAGACGATTTCGGTACCGGCTATTCCTCACTGGCCTACCTGCGCCGGTTTCCCATTGATCAGATCAAGATCGATCGATCGTTCATCGTGGACATGGCCGACAACGCCGATGCCGCCGCCATGGTGGAGAGCATCATCGGACTGGCTCGCAAACTGCGCCTGCAAACCGTGGCGGAAGGGGTGGAAACCGAGGTCCAGCAGGCATTCATCAAACGGGCCGGTTGCGACCTGCTGCAGGGCTTCCTGTTCAGTCGGCCGCTGCCGCCCGAAAGCATCCCCGCCTTGCTGCGCAAGGTCACGCCCCCCGCGGTCATCCCCCTGTCAACCGAGCGCTCTGAGCCCTAGTGCGATGCAACTGCGGCCCGAGACCCTCAGTCCCGCACTTTGCCGCGCGCGGCTTTCACCTCGGACCGCACGGACTTGCCCTGAAGCCGGCGTTGCTTCGACCCCCACGTCGGTTTGGTCGCACGCCGTACCGCCTGCACCTGCGAGGCTTCGGCCACCATCGCCTGCAATCGCCCCAGTGCCTCGGCCTTGTTCTGCTCCAGGCTGCGCGACGACTGCGCCTTGATCACGATCACACCCTGCTTGTTGAGGCGCTGATCGGACAGCGCGAGCAAACGCTCCTTCACCTCTGACGACAGCGACGAGGCGCGCACGTCAAAGCGCAACTGCACCGCACAGGACACCTTGTTGACGTTCTGCCCGCCAGGACCCTGTGCGCGGATCGCGAGGAAAGCGACTTCGTGTTCCCAAACAGGAGAGGACATCAACACCCGAACAGAAT
>DATDTH010000606.1:0-3543 GCA_035290985.1 Pseudomonas sp.
CCAGTCCGTCGCCGGCATGCAGGCCGATCAGGTACAGGCACAGGTCAAGGCCCGCCTGGGCGCCGCCGGAACAGAGCAGGTTGCCGTCGTGGGTCAGGAGTTCATCGATCTCCAGTTGCACCGCGGGGAAGCGCCGGCGAAACCCCTGGGCCAGGGCCCAGTGGGTGGTCGCCCGACGCCCGTCGAGCACCCCGGCGGCGCCGAGCAGGAAGGCGCTGCTGCACAGGCTCGCCAAGGGTCGCTGGGCGGCGCGCCGGGTCAGCCAGGGCAGCAGGGGCGCATTGGCCGCCAGGGTCAGCTCGATGGCCGTGCCGGTGGCGGGCAACAGCACCAGGTCGGCTTGGTCGGCCAGTGCCAGGCCGCCGTCGACCCGGATGCGGGCGAAGTCCAGTTCCACCGGCTGGCCGTCGAGGCTGAAGCGCTGGATGCGGAACAGTGCCTGTCCGGCCAGGCGATTGGCCAGGCCGAAGGCGTCGCCTATCATGCTCAGGCTGGAGCAGACCGTTTGCGGACAGACATAGAGGGCGAGGCTGAGCATGGCGACGCCACTTCCCTTGGCTTCTGAGATTTGGCGATTATTGACACAAAGTTGGCGATTTAGCCAGTCGTTGGCTAGACCTTCCCCAGCCATACTGAGCGTCGTCGCCAATCGCCGGAGTCTTGCCATGAGCCACCCCAACGCCGAACTGATCACCCGCTTCTACCAGGCATTCCAGCAATTGGACGCCGAAGCCATGGCCGCCTGTTACACCGAGGATGTGCAGTTCAGCGACCCGGTCTTCACCGACCTGCGCGGGACCGAAGCCGTCGACATGTGGCGCATGCTCGCCAGTCGCGCCCAGGGGTTTTCCCTGAGCTTCTCCGAGGTCCAGGCCGACGATCGCCAGGGCAGTGCCCGCTGGGTGGCGACCTACCTGTTCAGCCAGACCGGCAATACGGTGGTCAACCAGATCCAGGCGCGCTTCGTCTTTCGTGACGGCAAGATCAGCCAGCATCAGGACAGCTTCGACCTGTGGCGTTGGAGCCGCCAGGCGCTGGGCGTCAAGGGCCTGCTGCTCGGCTGGACGCCCCTGGTGCGCAACGCCATCCGCGCCCAGGCCGCCAAGGGCCTGGCAGCCTTTCGCGCGGGGCGTTGAGGCGGGGTTCCTTACCCCTGGTTCTCTTCGAAACGCCCGGCCGCGCGGTTCTTCTTGACCTTGCCGGCCTCGAAGATCCGCCCGCTCATGGCGACGTAGATGCCGTCGGCCAGGCACTGCAAGGCGCCGATGGCCACGCCCAGGTTGAAGGGCGCGTCGGTGCTGCGCATGCGCGCCGGCTGCATGGCGCCGGTGAACAGTATTACCTTGCCGGGCAGGTCTTTGAGCACCTCGGCGGTCAGGGTCATGGTGTCGGTGCCATGGGTGATCAGGATATGCCGGGCCGGGCAGGCCGCGACCTTGCTACGGATCAACGCGCGGTCCTCGTCGGTCAGCTCCAGGCTGTCCTTTTTCATCAGGCTTTCCACGGCGAATTCGAAGGTGACCGCGGCTTCGCGCAGGATCTCCGGCGCCATGGGCTCGCCGATCTGGAAGTCGGAGAGGGCGTCGTAGTAGATCTTGTCGAAGGTGCCGCCTGTGGTGAAAATCTGGATGTTCATAGGGTTCCTGGGTCAGGTATGTCGTTGGGCGTGGCGCGGAGTATCTCTGGTAAGCTCGGTGACGCCAATTTTGTCGAAGTCAGCGATGCCTACCGCCGCGAAATCTCCTCAGTGCGAAGATTCTATCCACCTTGTTGAAGACGTTGCCGAGGGGCAAAAAGCCACGCCCAAACCCTGGTTCGTTTACCTGGTGCGGGCCGAAAACGGCGCCCTGTATTGCGGCATCAGCGACGACCCGCAGCGGCGCTTCGTCGTCCATCAAAGCGGCCGGGGCGCGCGTTTCTTTCATTCCAGCCCGGCGGTGGCCCTGGTCTATGTCGAGGCCTGCGCCGACAAGGGCGCGGCCCTGCGCCGCGAGCGGGCGATCAAGGCCCTGAAAAAAACCGCCAAGGAACACCTGGTCCTGACAGCCGATCTTATCGATCCGCTGGATAGTGTCCTATCAGGGCGACTACCAGACGATCTTCCCCGACCACGGCGCCAAGGAAATAGGCGAAGGGTTGAGAAAGAAGATCATCAAGGATCTGGGGCTCCAGGAGTGAACCCCAGGGCTTATCCCCTGTTTGGCGATGAGGTGACCGATGTTTGACTATCCCGTAACCCTGCACCACGAGACGGGCAGCGTCTGGATCAGCTGTGACGACGTGCCCGAGCTGAACAGCGCCGGGGATAACGAAGCCGAGGCGCTGTTGGATGCCGTTGATGGGCTGGAGTCGGCGCTGTCGCTATACGTCGATCAGCGTCGCCCGATTCCGTTGGCGTCGCCGGCCCGCCCTGGCCAGCCGGTGGTACGCTTGGCGACTTTGACCGCCGCGAAAGTGGCCCTGTGGAACGCCATGTGCGCCCAGTCGGTCGGTAAAGCGGAGATGGCCCGCCGCCTTGGGGTCAACCGGCCACAGGTCGATCGCTTGGTGAACCTGCTGCACCGCTCGAAGATCGAGCAGGTGGAGCATGCCCTGGCGATCCTTGGACAGCGCCTGGAGATATCCGTGATCGCGGCTTAAGCGCCCGCAATGATGAAGTCCGCCAAGGAACGCCTGGTCCTGGAGGTCGCCCTTATCGATCCGCTGGATAGTGCCCTATCAGGCTAAGCGGGTAGGCTGGCGTCGCCCAGGCGGGGTAAGCTGCTGGGCTACTGTCCCCGCCGCGGAGCCTGTCATGCACGATCTGATACTGCATCATTACCCGACCTCGCCGTTCGCCGAAAAGGCCCGCTTGCTGCTGGGCTTCAAACAGCTGTCCTGGCGCTCGGTCATGATTCCCGCAATGATGCCCAAGCCGGACCTGACTGCACTGACCGGCGGCTACCGCAAGACCCCGGTGCTGCAGGTGGGGGCCGATGTCTACTGCGACACGGCGTTGATCGCCCGGCGCCTGGAGCAGGAAAAGGCCACGCCGCCGCTCTTCCCCGAAGGCCAGGAATTCAATGTCGCCAGCTTCGCCCAATGGGCCGACGCGGTGGTGTTCCAGCATGCGGTGAGTCTGGTGTTCCAGCCGGAATCCATCGCCGTGCGTTTCGGCAAGTTGCCGCCCGAGGCGATCAAGGGCTTTATGGCCGACCGCGCCGGGCTGTTTAGCGGCGGCACGGCCAGCCGCCTGCCTCTGGAGCAGGCCAAGCACCAATGGCCGAGCCTGATGGCGCGCCTGGAGCAGCAGCTGTCCCGGGAAAGCGGCGATTTCCTGTTCGGCGAGGCTTCGATCGCCGACTTCGCCCTGGCCCACCCTTTGTGGTTCCTGCGGGGCACGCCGGTCACCGCGCCGCTGGTGGATGCTTATCCCGCGGTGGCCGCCTGGCTGGGCCGGGTCTTGGGCTTCGGTCACGGCTCGTACAGCGAGCTGAGCGGCGAGGAGGCGGTCGCCATGGCCCGCGATGCCACGCCGGCCGCCTTGCCCGACGAGCCGTTCAG
>DATDTH010000607.1:0-5633 GCA_035290985.1 Pseudomonas sp.
CTGGATGCACGTCTATTACTGGTCAGCGCGCCAGCGGGGTTCGGCAAGAGTTCGCTGGCCATCGAGTTCTGCGAGCGCCTGCCAAGCCATTGGCGCAGCCTCTGGCTCGGCCTGAGCGGGCGCGACAGCGATCCCGGACGCTTTCTCGAACACCTGCTGGCCGGGCTGCAGCCGATCTTTCCCGGGCTGGGCGAGGATGCCCTGGGGTTGCTGAAGATGCGCCAGCGCCATCAGCCCTTCGCGTTCGAGGAGTGGCTGGACGGCCTGCTCGATGAACTGGCCCGGCACCTCGATCCGGCCAAGCCGTTGTTGCTGGTGCTGGACGATTACCACCTGGCCCAGGGCATGGTGCTGGATGGCTGCCTGCAGTTCTTTCTCAATCACCTGCCCGCTGGCTTGCTGTTGCTGGTCACCAGTCGCGTGCGACCGGACTGGCACCTGGCGCGCCTGCGTCTGTCGCGCCAACTCTTGGAACTGAACGAACAAGACCTGCGGCTGACGTTGCCGGAGACCACCGAGTTGCTGAGCAGTCAGGGTGCCGACCTGGATGGCGAGGCCCTGGACAGTCTGGTGCAGCGTAGCGAGGGCTGGGTCGCCGGCTTGCGCCTGTGGTTGCTGACGGCCGCCGAGACAGGCGAGTTCGATCCGCGCGCGCATAGCCTGCACGGCGCCGAGGGGTTGATCCGCGATTACCTGCTGGAAGAGGTGATCGAGCGCCAGTCGGCGGAGGTGCAGGCCTTCCTTTATGAAACCGCCTGCCTGGAGCGTTTCTGCATCGAGTTGTGCGATGCGGTGCGTGACAGTCATGACAGCGCCGCCATCCTGCGCCATTTGCAGGCCCACCAGGTATTCCTGGTGCCGCTGGACGAGCAGGGCCAATGGTTTCGCTATCACCACCTGTTTTCCGATCTGTTGCGGGCCCGGCCTGTGTTGTCCCTGCCCCAGGCCAGCCTGCACCTGCGCGCGTGTCGCTGGTTCAGTGCTCAGGGCCTGATGGACGAGGCGGTGGAGCAGGCCTTGCGGGCCGGTCAGCCGGATGTGGCGGCGAACCTGGTGCAGAATTTTTCCGAGGAGCAATTGCTGGCCGAGCAGAATGTCGCCATGTTGCTGCGCTGGAAAATGGACCTGCCCGACAGCCTGCTGGCCAGTTCGCCGCAGCTGATCCTGCTGTACGGCTGGGCGTTGACCCTGGCCTGTCAACTGGACGCGGCCGAAGACCTGGCCAATCAACTGACGCGCTTCCTGCCGGCACCGAGCGCCGCCGAGCAGCAGCGCTTGCTGGCGCAGTGGTTGGCCTTGAGCGGGGTGATCGCCCGCGGACGCGGGCTGAGCGCACGGGCCGAGGCGTATTGCGGCGAGGCGTTGGCGGCGCTGCCCCGGGAGCGCTACGGGCAGCGGCTGATGTGCCTGTCGACCCTGGCCAACCTGGCGATAGTGCGCGGCGACCTGTGGCGGGCCCGAGGCCTGAACCGCGAGGCGCTGGAGTTGGCGCAACGGGTCGGCAATCCCCTGTTCGAGGCCCTGGCCCATTACGACCGGGCCCGCGTGCTGCAGGCCCGGGGCGAGGTGTCGCGCGCCCTGGACGAGGTGCAGCAGGGCCTCGAACGCCTGCGCGGATTGCCCGCGCAGCGCCAGTATGCGGTGCGCGGGCGCCTGACCCTGTACGAGGGCTACCTGCTGAGCCTGCGCTTGCAGCCCCAGGCGGCCCGCACCCAGCTGATCGCCGGAATAGGCGAGGCGCGGGCCTGTCGCGATATCAGCCTGCTGATTGGCTATTGCGTGCTGGCCAGCCTGGAGGGGCGCGAAGGCCGGGTCGCGGAAGCCTTCGCCCGACTCGCTGAAGCCGAGCGGCTGATGCATGTCTGGGATGTGCCGGCGATCTACTACCTGGCCATGATCACCCTGGTCAAATGCGAACTGTGGCTGGTCCAGGGGCAGCTCGAGCTGGCCGCGGCCTGGCTGGCACGCCTGGCCGAGGCCTACAGCGGTGAGCAGGCCGCGACCGCCCCCGAGTTCCATCCGCAACTGCCCCTGCATATCGACTTGCAGCGGGCGGCGCTGGAGCGTCGCCAGGGCCTGAACCTGGATGCCGAGCGACGCCTGCGGGCCCTGAGCCAGCGCGCCCAGACCGCGGGTTCGCACTTGCTGGGCGTGATCGCCCAGGTGCAGCTGGTGCTGTTGCTGCGTGCCGCCGGGCGCGAGCGCGAGGCGCAACAGCAGTTGCACGGCTGCCTGGATGCGGCGAGTGGCGGCGCCTTGCTGCCCTTCGGCGAACTGCTGGTGCAGCAGCCGGACTGGTTGCGGGAGCTACTGGAGGCTCGCTCCGATTGCGTCTTGCGCGCGCAGCTGCTGGCGCAGTTGCCGGAGTCGGAAGCCGTGGAGCAGATCGGCAGCGGCGCGGCCGCCGAAGCCCTGAGCACTCGGGAATTGGCGGTGCTGAAGCTGATCGCCCAGGGCTGCTCGAACCAGGAAATCAGCGAGCGCCTGTTCATCTCCCTGCACACGGTCAAGACCCATGCCCGGCATATCAACAGCAAGCTCGGGGTCGAGCGCCGTACCCAGGCGGTCGCCCGGGCCAAGGGCCTGGGCTTATTGCGCTGAGGCCGGGGGAACGCTCAGGTCGAGCTTGGGCGCCGCCGGCTGGCCGGACGCACCGGGCTGCGCCAGCTGGCCCTGGATATCGGCCTGGATGGCCTGCAGCACCGGCAGCAACTCGCCCAGGCTGGTGCGTACCTCGCCGTAGGGGTGCTGTTCGGCCAGGTCGGCGATGCGCACCAGCAGTTCGGCCCGCACCTCCTCGCGCAGGTGTACGAACAATTCCGGCAGTTGCTTGCTCAACTCGGCGCCATAGAGCACCAGGTCGGCCCGGTTGAATTGCGCGGTCAGCGCCAGGTAGTCCAGGGCGCTGGAGCTGAGCATGGCCGCCGCCACCTTGGTGTCCTGCAGGCCTTGCAGGCGCACGGGGTTGCTCTGCTCGCTGCGCGCCAGGGTCATCCAGAATTCGGTGGTGAGGGTGAACAGCACGGCCTGCTGGCGCAAGGAATGGGTCATCAGCCCCAGGGCCTCGGCCCCATAGGGTTGCACCTTGGCCTGAAAGTTGAAGTACAGGCGCATCAGTTCCTTGAGCTGGAACAGCACCTCGCGGGCCTCGTTCTGGCGCAGCTCCAGGGGCGCATAGATATTGAGCTGCGGGCGAAAATTCTCCTCGCTGACCAGGCGCTGGTAGATCGGGCCGGTGAACTCGCCGCTGCGCCGCGGTAGGGCATTGGCCTGGCTGCTGTCGATCTTCTCCAGGGCCCCGATCAATTGCCGGTAGTCGGCGCTGGTCCAGGGACGCTGGATATCCGGGATCTTCTGGCCCAGGTAGAAAAGTTCGGCCGCGGGCAGCGGGCGCAGCACGACCAGCAAAAGGATGGCCAGCGGCCAGAGCAGACGACGTGATAGCTTGATCGACACGAAATAATCCAGCGGGCTAGGGCGTGGCCAAGAGTAACCAGCTCGGGCCGTGCCGTCACCCGCGCCTTGGTTGGGAGAACAATGGTATGGCGGCGCACAGGGCCGAGCAGGGCGCGCTGCGCGCGGTGTTCGAGGATCTCGGCGGGCACGGGGCGGTCGCCCGGCAGCAGGGCGAGGCGGGCGAAGGCCCCCTGGTGGGGCACCTGCAACGGACCAATATCCAGCTGGCGGCGATTCCGGTGTTCGCCCGCAAGGGCTTGGCCGAGACCTCGGTCAACGACCTGCTGGAGGCGGCGGGGGTGTCGCGACGGACCTTCTACAAGTATTTCGCCAACAAGATGGAAGTGCTCGAGGGCATCTACCAGACCGCGGTACTGCTGCTGTTGGCGCGGTTCCGCGAGATGCAGCACGTCGCCGGCAGCCAGGAGGCCTGGCTACGCAGCATGGTCGGGCTGTTCTTCGATTACCACCTGGCGGTGGGGCCGATCATCCGTCTGATGCAGGAGGAGGCCCTGCGCGCGGATTCGCCCCTGGCCGCCCATCGGCAGCGGGCGCACCTGGAAATGGTCGCCTTGCTCACCGAGCGCCTGGAAGGGGCGGGCGCGCCCCGCGATCCATTGACTTACCGCGCCCTGATCTGGGCCCTGGAGGCGACCTCCCTGGACCTGCTGGGGCGGACCGCCAGCCGGGCGGAGATCGAACAGGCCAAGGCGGTGCTGGGCGAATTGCTGATCGCCTCCCTTCGCCCCGTCCTAGGTTAGGGCGCCAGGGCGCGGGCTGCATGCTTTGATGAATACCTCGGTGAAGCCCTCCATAACAACAACTTCGAGGTGTTTGCATGTCTGCTTCCAGTCTTTCCCTGATGCCCCTGGCCGGCGGCTTTGCCCGCCTGGGTTTCGGCCCCCTGTCCCTCGATCGGCTGAAGGCGCGTTACGCCAGTGCCGACAGCGGTTCGCGCTTTATCGAACTCGACGGTTTCAATCTGCATTACCGGGACGAGGGCCGGCGCGACCTGCCGGTGCTGGTGCTGATCCATGGCGTGGTGTCCTCGCTGCACACCTGGGACGGCTGGATGGAGGCCTTCGCGCCGCACTATCGGATCATCCGCTTCGACGTGCCGGGGTTCGGCCTGACCGGTCCGGCGCGCGACGGGGTCTATTCGGCCGAGCGCATGGTCGGCATCTGCGGCCTGTTGCTCGATTACCTGGACGTGGACAAGGCCACCGTGGTCGGCAACTCCCTCGGCGGCTATATCGCCTGGAATTTCGCCCTGGCCCAGCCGGAACGGGTGACCAAACTGGTGCTGATCGATCCGGCGGGTTACCCCATGCAGAAGGTGCCGTGGATGATCGCCGCCGCCGCCCTGCCCGGCGCGACCTGGGCCATGCCGCTGTGGATGCCCCGTGCGCTGATCGCCCAGGGCATCCGGGAAGTCTATGGCCAGGCGAGCCGGATCAAGGCCGGAATCATCGACCGCTATTACGATCTGACCCGTCGTCCAGGCAACCGTCGGGCGATGATGGATATCTTCCGTGTGCTGCTCAAGGCCAATGCCGAGGAGTCGCACCTGACCCCGACGCGGGTGGCGGCGATCAAGTCGCCGACCCTGCTGCTGTGGGGCGAGCGTGACCGCTGGATCTCGCCCAAGCATGTGCCGCTCTGGCAGCGCGACCTGCCGGGTATCCAGGTCAAGGTCTACTCGGGTGTCGGCCATGTACCTATGGAGGAAATTCCCGAGCGCAGCGCGGCGGATACCCTGCGCTTTCTCCAGGGCTGAGGCTCAGGTAGACGAGTGCAAAAAGGCCCCGCGAGGGGCCTTTTTGATTAGAGCATTTTTCGCTTTACCTTATGTCCGCCGTTTCGACCTTGGTATCGAAGATCGCCAGCAAGCGGGATACGGGGGAACGGGATGTCGTTGTCGGGTTACGCTTCGCTAACCCGACCTACGGGCCTGCGTAACCAACCAAGGCGGAGTTTAGCGCCCGCCTATGGGTAAACAGGTTCTTCGTGAAAATGATCTAGATACTTAGGCCGCCACTGGGCTCGCCTGCTGATCGAATTCCTCGCGGGTGCTGTACAGCAGCGCCAGGTTGTCGTGCTGCCATGGGTGGAAGCCGGCCTTGAAAAAGTCCAGGTAGGGCCTCAGCAGCGGCCGGAAGATACCGTGTTTGCCCCAC
>DATDTH010000608.1:0-3128 GCA_035290985.1 Pseudomonas sp.
GAGAAGCTGACGGTTATCAACGCCAATATCCAGATCATCGGTGCGAAGCTGGGCGAGCTGTCGCTGAAAGACAGTGCGGCGACGCTGAACCTGGATGAAGTGTCCAGCTTGACGCTTACCAATGGCACGGCGCAATTGAACCTGAACAGCGTGGGTGTATTGCGTGGGAGCAACAGCGGGATTACCCAGGGCAAGGCCCTGAACGTCAGCGACCTGCAGCTCACTGGCGGCAGCTGGAATCAGGGCGGTTTTGCCTTGAATGCGGATAGCTACAAACTGGGCGGCAGCACGCTGCAATTAAACGGTGTGTTCAACCAGGCTATCGATGAATTGGTGGTGGACGGCTATACGGCCGAACTGTCAAAAAGCACGAGCTGGTCGAAGGTACGGGTAATCAATGGCGGCAAGATCACCACACCGGTGGCTTCCGGCTCTTTCATTGCAGGCATCACGCTTACGGCCGATACGATCGAGGTGGATGCGACCTCCTTTATCGATGTGAGCGGCAAGGGTTCGTTGCCGTCGCCCGCCGTCGGCAATCACTGCGGCGGTAGTCATGGCGGGTTGGGGGGGCGTTACGCTAGTTGCACCACCAATCCGGTGTATGGGGAGTACCTGGCCCCGACAGGATTTGGCATGGGCGGCCGGTACAGCGGAACTAGCACCCAAGATACGCGTGGCGGTGGGGCGCTCAAACTGGTCAGCCGCTCGCTGATCTTAAATGGCAAACTATTGGCCAATGGCAGTGCTGGTGCGAACGGATATACGGTCGGTGGCGGTTCCGGTGGCTCGCTCTGGGTGGACACCCAGCTGCTGTTCGGCAGCGCGACCACGCGTATCGCTGCGCAAGGCGGCAACGGGCGTTATTCCGGTGGTGCGGGCGGGGGCGGTCGTATCGCCATCTACTACGCCGGTTTGCAAGGTTTCGATCCGCTCAGCCAGATCAGTGTCGCGGCGGGGATCGGGGCCGGCGCCACGGCGGGCGGTGTAGGTTCGCTGCACCTGGAGAACCGCGTGGTCTCCACCGCCGTGGCGGATACCAACCTGACGGGCTTTATCAACCGCGAAGTCAGTGCCTTTACGGTCGACTTTATCAACGCGGTGCTGCCGGAGTCGGTGACGACCGAGCAGGTGCAACTGATTGGCCCCAACGGCCTGGTGAACATCACGGGCATCAGCGCGCTCAACACCGTGCGTTACCAGTTCCAACTGGACGGCGCGCTGGTCGATGGCGCCTATGAGCTGCGGGTCGGACCGGGCATTCGCTCCGCCCAAGGCCGCGGCATGGACCAGAACGGCAACGGCATCGAAGCCGAGGCGCAGGATGTCTTTGTGCGCCCATTCGTGGTGGACAACCTGTTGCCCCAGGCCCCGGTGGTGAGCAGCCCGCTGGTGGCGCCGGCACTCAACGCCCTCACGGTGCGCAAGGCCAGCCTCAGTGGTACCCGCGAAAGTCAGACGGCCATTCTGGTCAATGGCGTGCAGCAGGTGGCCCTGGGCGATGGCGCCTGGTCCATTGCCAATCATGCCTTGGTCGAAGGCGAGAGTGAGCTGAAGGTGCAGGCACGGGACAAGGCCGGCAACCTGTCGCCGGCCACCGTGCTCAGGTTCAGCGTGGACAGCGTGAGCCCAAGCCTTCAGCAGTATTCCCACAACAGTAGTGCGTTGAAACAGGCGCCGGTTTCGGTCTGGGTACGTTTTAACGAGACGGGCAGCGGCCTGGATTTCGCCAACAGCAGCCTGACGCTCAAGCGTGCCGGTGCGGTCATCTCGGGTCAGTTGACCCAGGACGCCGACCTGCTGAGCCTGACGCCCGGCGGCACCTTGCTCGAAGGCGCCTACACGGTCGAGGTGCGCCTGAAAGACAAGGTCGGCAACCTGAGCAGCGGCTCGTTCAGTTTTACCCTGGACTACACGCCGCCAGCGGCGCCGTTGCTCAATGCCTATCCGGCAGTGACTGTTAATAAACTGTTGCCGATAGCCGGCAGCAAGGAAGCGGGGAGCACCCTGCGGGTGCGCAACGCCGCCAATGCCCAGCTCACCAGCATCTGCTGCAGTGCGAGCACCTGGCAATACAGCCTGACGCTGGAACCAGGCGATAACCTGTTCAGCCTCGATCAGACCGACGCGGCCGGCAATGTCAGCCCGCGCACGGAACTGCGGGTGCGTTTCGACAACCAGGCGCCGGGCGCCGTGACCTTCGTTATCGACCCCAAGGGCAGCGGCACCGAGTTGAACCTGGCCTGGCCGGCCTATGACGAGGCGGCCAATGGCAACGATATCCAGCAATACCGCGTCTATTCGGCGGCGCAACCCTTTACCCAGGTGGCCTCGGCGCAGCTGCTGATGAGCGTGCCGGGCGGTACCCGCAAGGCCCTGGTGAACAACCTGGCGCGGGCCGAGCTGCGTCATTTCGCGGTGGTGGCCGTCGACCAGCAGGGGCTGTTGCTCGATCAGATCGCCTCGCAAGCGGCGACCCCGCAGGATGTCCAGGCCCCGGAAGATCCGCTGGGCCTGGGCGTTGTGTCACTGGCCGAACGGCTCGACCTCGCCTGGCAGGCCAGCCCGAACAAGGCCGGCGACCTGGCCGGCTATGCCCTCTATGTCGGGGCGAGCGATCCGCAGCGCATCGACTTGCCGCTGTCCGCCCTGGCGGCGGGGCTCAGGTACAGCCTGGCGGACCTCGACCCGGCCAGTGCCAACCCGCTGCGGCTGGTGGCGGTGGACGGCGACGGCAACGAAAGCGCCGGGCAACGCAATGCCGGCATCACCTTGTTGGCCAACCCGCAAGGGCTGCAGCTGCAGGCCTTCGCCAACCGCTTTGAGGCGACCTGGAGCGCGGTGCAGCCGGGTGCCTGGGTCAGTGGTTATCGCCTCTACGTGGCCGATGCGCCCTTTACCTCGGTGCAGGGCATGACGCCCAAGTTGCTGAGCGGCGCGGCGCAAACCAGCGCCTCGGTCGCCGGTTTGCTCAATGACAAGACCTACCATGTGGCGGTCAGCGTGGTGAACGCCTCGGGTGGCGAGAACCCCCAGGTGCAGTCGGTCAGTGTCAAACCCCAGGCTGATGGGCAGGGCCCGGTCCTGACCCAACTTAGCTGGAACGCGGCCGCCGGCGCGAAGGACCT
>DATDTH010000609.1:0-4162 GCA_035290985.1 Pseudomonas sp.
GCTCCGCCAACTGACTGCGCAAGCCACGACATTCCTGGTCGTGCTTGGCCTGACGCTCGGCGTCCTTGACGGAAGCCTGTTCCCGCTCCTCGCGACGCGCCTCGTAAAAGCGCGCGGTTCGCTCTTCCCGGGCCTGGTCCCGCTCGACCACCTGGGGCTTGACCTCGATCTGCTCGGCACCGGCACCTGGCCGCTGGCCGAAATGCACCTGCCCCTGGGCATCGGTCCAACGGTAGATTTCGGCCGTGGCCAATCCAGGCAACAGCAGGGCCCAGTACAACAGAAAACGCATGAAGTTCCTCCCTGGAAAAATCTTAGCTCAATCAAGCCATTCGTGCGCAAGCGTACTACGACTTACGACAATAAACGACAGACAAAGGGTTGGCGTGCGGTTTGAACGCCGAGCGGTCAGAGTGCCGCGCCGCGGGCTTTCGCCGGCTCAACGCTGGGATAATGACCGAGCTGGCGCAGAGTTTCCAGTCGCGCCCGCGCCCGGAAGGCATACTCGCTGGCCGGGTAGCCGGCCAGGATGAACTCATAGGTCTGTGCCGCATCGACGAACAGTTTCTGCCGCTCCAGGCACTGACCGCGCAGCAGGGAGATTTCCGGTTGCAGGTAAGGTCGCGCCCGGCTCGCGCGCTCGGCCTTGGACAGCGCGAGCATCACCTTGGCGCAATCACCAGCCTCATAGGAACGGTAGGCAGTGTCCATCTGCCGATCGAGGGACCAGCGGGTACACCCCGACAGGCCGAAGGCCAGGACTAGAACGAGCACAGTACGCATAAGCAGATCCTCCATTGAACAGGGTATCGGCCAACGACGGCGAATCTTCAGGGCGAGGCCGGGATCAGCTGCGCACCCGGACAAAGCCGGGCACAATCGGGTCCGCCCGATGTCGGGTCCGAGGAAGCGAAGAGCCGATGGTCACCCGCAGTCAGCGCGCCGAGCAGCGTCGCCAGGAAATTCTCGAAGCCGCCTTGCAGGTTTTTGCCGGCAAGGGCTATCACGCCAGTGGCATCGCCGATATCGCCGCGCTGCTGGGCATAGGCCATGGCACCTTCTACCGCTACTTCCAGAACAAGCGCGCCATCTTCGACGCCCTGCTCGCCAACATTCTCCAGTCCCTGGCCGAGGTGCTGCACGACGAGCCACCGACCCGTGACAGCTTGAGCGAGTACGAGGCCCAACTCAACCGCATCGCCAGCCGGCTGTTCGCAGTGTTTGCCGCCGATGCGCGGCTGGGCCGCATCCTCCTGTTCGAGGCGCCAGGCGTCGATTCAGACTTGCAACGGCAATTCCAGTTGGCGATGGGCAGCTTCGCCCGGATGACCGAAACCTACCTGCAAAACGGCCTGGACAAAGCTTTTTTGCGGCCGATGGATACCGGCATTGCCGCCAAGGCGATCAATGCGGTGATCATCGAAGGCATCCGTGCGATCTGCTTCAGCCCGCAACCCGAAGCTCAGGCCGAACGCTGGGCGAGCCAAAGCGTGGGCCTGATGCTGCACGGCATAGCGCCCCAGCCGAACGCCTGAACCAAAGACTGGAAGTCGGCAAGAGCCGGCTTTTTGTACGCCAAAAAACGGAATGACGTGTCATTCTTTTAGCGCAGACAGGGTTGCAACGCCCAAGCAGTGGACTGCACACCGTCATTCTCGCGATGAAAGGAGCCTATCAATGGTACAAGTCGATGTGTTTTGGGCCTACGCCTGGGGGGCAAGCCTGGCGGTCGCCTGCGGACGCCAGCTGGCGCGCCAAGAAAAGCCTCTGGAAAGCCGTTTCTGGAGCAACACCTTGCTGTTTCTCGCCCTGTTCTGGGCCCCCACCGGCCAGTTCCTGCTGATCCGCCACCCGAGCTGGGAAACCATGCAGGCCGCCGCCGATTTTGCCGCGCTACCGGTCTGGCTGGTGCTGCTCTTCGGCATCACCAATATCACCCAGGGTCTGCTCGGTTTCTGGATCGGCCAGCGGTTGATCCGCGCCGGGCGACACCTGGTCGCCCAGTTGAACTGGGTCTTCGGTTACTTCGCCATGTTCTTTATCCTGCTCCATGGCTGGGACGGCCTGGGCTATGACCGTTTTCTCTATGACCGCGATCTGCTGCCTGGCAGCCCGGCCTGGACACCCGGAGCCGGCACCGCCGAGGGGCTGCTCGCGGCCCTGCAGCGTTTCGCCCTGACCTTCAGCAATCCGGCCGGCGGCGCCAGCGTGATCGCCACCTTGCTGACCGACGCCCTCTGGCTGATCCCGCCCTTCTTCTTTCTGTTCAGTCGCTGGCTGCGGCAGGACGCCCGCCTGATCGGCCAACCCGTACCGGGTCTCGGGCTGATACTCGCCAGTTACCTGGGCGGGGTCTTTATCCTGGGGCTCGGCGCCGCGGCCCTGAGCGCACTCTGGGTCGGCGCGTTCGGCCATTGGCTCGGGGCGGGTGAGGTGGTCTGGCAGGGCAGTTTCTACGCCCCGGCGCACCTCGAGCGCCATGTGCTGAGCTATCTGCTGGGCTTGCCACTGGCGCTGGCGCTGTTCTGGTTCGCCCTGTTACGCCCGGGCATGCCCCTGGCGAACGTGCTCGGCCCCTTGCGACTCGACAGCCCGCCACGGCCGCCCGGCACTGCCGTGGCCGAGGCATAACCTCCGTTGGGTCGTGCATGGGCGCCGGCTTATCGGCCCCCATGGGCTGCTAGACTGCCGCGACGCCCCTTGTGCCCGGAATCGCCCATGCGCCCCTTCTGCCTCAGCATTCTCGCGCTCAGCCTGCTCGCTGGCTGCGCGCCCACCACACCACTGTTCATCGTCCAGCTCACCACCCAGGAAGTGGCGCAATACAAGACCCTGAAAAGCAACCGCATGACCGCCGCCGTGGAGGAGGAAGGCGACCTGCTGACCTACAGCGCCCTGGCGATCCGCGACAATACCAGCGCCCAGGCCGAACAGCTGTACCTGAGCGGTTACCAGGACACGAAACTCAGCAGCGAGGTACGCGCCATCGCGCTCTACCAGATCGGCCTGCTGTATATGAACCGCTACAACGATGAGCGCGACGACAACAAGGCGCTCAACTACTTCTACCAGGTGCGCAATGAATTTCCCGACAGCCGCGCCGCCGAACGGGCCGAGGCGCGCATCGCGCTGATCCGTCAGCGCAGCGACGAGCCGCTGCACCAGAGTTCCCGCGAACTGCTGGCCAACTGGAAACCCAGTCAGAACCTGGACCTGTACAAGACCAGCCTGGATCCGGACCTGACCCTGCTGTCGCGGCGCGCCGTGCTGAAGAACCGGGTGGACGAAGCCGAAGAACTCTACCGACTGGCACTCGGCGACCCGGGCGTGCCGGCCGACATCAAGGAAAAGGCCCTCTACCAGCTCGGCCTGATGTACCTGGCACCGGACAACCCGCAGCCCAGCCGCGACAAGGCGATCGACTACCTGCGCCGCCTGCTGACCGAGTACCCGGGCAGCGACCTGGCCAGCAAGGCCGCCCGCCACCTCGACCAGGCCCTCAACCAGACCAGCCCTTGAGGCAACCCTCGCCGGGGTGCTGGCGGCTTTCGAAAGCCGGCGGGGACGGACCACCTGGACTAGGCTGTGACCCAGATCAAGTCCGCCCCTAGACTTCTAGGTTGCAATGCGGGCTTCGCCCACGCCTAAGGTGCGCCGCCATGAAACTGCGTCAATTGCTGGTCGTGATCGACCCCGTCCAGGAACAACAGCCGGCCCTACGGCGCGCCGTCGTGCTGGCCCGTGCCAGCGGCGCGGCGATCGAGCTGTTGGCGGTCGAATACCAATCGGCCCTGGACGGCAGCCTGCTGCTGGCCCAGCAGCGCCAGGAGGACGCCCGCGACAGCCTGCTCGCCGATCGGCGCCAGGCGCTGGAGCAACTGATCCAGCCCCTGCGTGATGAAGGCCTGCACCTGCGGGTGGAAGTGCGCTGGGGCAAGTCCCAGTACAAGGCGATCCTGGCCCGGGTCGCCGAACTGCAACCCGACCTGCTGCTCAAGTCGACCCAGCATCACAGCCTGCTCAGGCAGTTGCTGCTGAGCAACACCGCCTGGCAACTGATCCGCCACTGCCCCGTACCGCTGTGGCTGGTGCAGCACGGCGAATGGACGGGCCGCAACCTGTGCGCCGCCCTGGATCCGCTGCACGACGCCGACAAGCCCGC
>DATDTH010000610.1:0-8167 GCA_035290985.1 Pseudomonas sp.
GCCTTTTTGGTGCCAGGGCTGGTCGTCGCTCTTGGTGGGGGCGAACGCGGCCGGGGAAAAGGGAAAGCTAAAGGCCGGAATGGCCTCTTTACCGGCCTGCTCCGCGGGTGTTTGCTCCGCGGCAGCGATGTTCGGCTCGGCGGTCAAATCCGCGCTGGCGGCAGGAAGGTCGGGCAAGTCTTTGGCAGTCATGGTCGGTCCGGAGGGGCGCGTGGGGTCGAGGGGAGTGGCAGGCGCCCAGGGGCGGCAGTATACCTGGCCGCGGAGCATTCCTCGCCCCCTGTCCCTGTGAGTGACCTCAGGTGGACTGTCGGCCCAGGATGCGGTCCATCACCCAATCGGTTTTCATCGCCTCGCTGGCGACCGCCGGGTGGCGGCTCAGGCCGCGAATATGGGCATTCATGCCCAGCACATGGAACCACTGGATGTGCGGCGGGTGGGCGATGGTTTCGCTGAGCCTGTGGCGGCCCTCCAGGCGCACCGGGGCTTCGTCGAACACCGAGAAGGTGATTACACCCTCGCTGCCGAGGATTTCCACTCGGTCCTGACGACGGTCGGCGTTGAAGGTCCAGTTACCCATGCCCAGGGCGCCCGAGGCAAAGCGCCAGGCCGCCACCACCGCATCCTCGGCTGGGTAGAGACCCGCCTGCCGTGCCGTGAGGCCGCTGACCTCGACTATGTCGCCGAGCAGGAACTGGAAGAGGTCCAGGCCATGGCAGGCCAGGTCGGCGAAATAGCCGCCCCCGGCGATGCGCGGGTCCGTGCGCCAGTTGCCCTGGCCCTTCAGGTCGGCGGGTGAGGGCGCCTTGGTCAGGCTCCATGACAACTGCCGGACGTCCCCGATCAGACCCTGCCGCAGCCAGTCGCGCACCCTCAGAAAACGGGGCAGCGAACGCCGGTAGTAGGCGACGAACAGCTGTGTTCCGGCTTGGGCGAAGGCCTGCTGCATGTCTCGGCTCTGGGTCGTGTTCAGGGCCATGGGTTTTTCCACGCAGCAATGCTTGCCGGCCGCGGCGACGCGCAGGCTGAGGGCGTGGTGGCTGTCCGGTGGGGTGGCGATATACACGGCCTCCACCTCGGGGTCCTGGATCAGGGCCTCGGTGTCGGTGTAGATGCGGCCAATGCCATGGCGGGTCGCGTAATCCCGGACTTGCTCGGCACGCCGTCCCATCACGGCAACCAGGGCCGAGCCGGGCGCCTTATAGAAGGCCGGCCCGCTCTTGCATTCCGTCACAGCGCCGCAGCCGATCATGCCCCAGCGTACGGGTTCGTCCATGCTGATGTCCCTGGCGTTCACTGGCTGACTGGCGGGCTGGTCGGGGTGTTTGCCGGGTCCTGGGGGGCCTGGTAGAACTGCGCGGCGTCGGCATCCGCTGTGGCGGCCGTTGCCGGGCTGGTCGCGGGCTCGGCTCCTGCGCTGGCGAACACATGCTTGTAGAGCGCCATGGCGGGACTGTCGCCAGCTTCCGATGCGGCTTTGAGCAGTTCCATGCCGCGTGCCGAGTCGTTCAGGTTGGGGGTGTAGATATTCAGGTAGAGCAGACCGGCTTCCCGCTGGGCGCGGGTGCTGCCCCAGGCGGCTTTTTCCATCAGGCGGGTGCCGTACTCGATATCCTGTGCCACGCCCATACCCTTGAGGTAGTGCCAGGCCAGTACGCGGGTGGCTTCGGCGTGTCCCATGGCGTCGGCCCGGCTCAGGTGCGTCAAGGCGCTTTCCTGGCTCCGCGCTACGCCATCGCCGTTCTGGTAATGCCGGGCCAGCTCATAGTGGGCCTGTGGGCTGCCCTGCTCGGCGGCGTCCTCGAGCGCCCGCAGCAGCCCGTATGTATCGCCCGAGGCTTCGGCCTGCTGGGCCGCGAGCAGAGCCTCGCGGCCGGGTTCAGGGCGTGGCGGTATATCGCGGATCTCGCCTTCGAGGGCGTTTTCGTGGGGCGCCGAGGCCGACATCACCAGGGGCATCTCATGGCTGACGATTCCGTAGACCGGATCGGCCGGTACCACCCGTTGCGTGCCCGTGCTGACCGGAGGCACCGTTTGCAAGGGTTCGAAACGGGTGCAGCCGGTCAGCAGGGCGGCGCTCAGAAGCAAGGCAAAACAGTTGTTCATGGCATGGAACCGGGTAGGAAAAAGGTCATGGTGCGTGGCGGGACAGGCGCGCTTGCCCCTGTGACCTCGAAAACTCGAATGTGCTCCCGCGCTCGCCTGGCAATGGCCGATTGACGTGCGGCATGGAGGCTATCCCAGCCGGCTTGGGGCGACAAGATCTTGCCGTTGCAACTCGTCAGGCCGGTGGCTGCTCAGCGCGGCGCGGGGCGCCCGAAAAAAACCGTCAGTGCCTGGCCTGAAGAGTGCGATCATCCGGCCTGTGATCCAGCGAGCAACTCAAGGTTTTCGCGCTGGCCGGTCCCTGAGGGGGCGGGTGATTATTTGATTATTTGAATCGTCGGTGAAGTTCGGTAGAGGAGCAGTACATGATTCGCACGCTTGCAAGGACGAGTATTCTGCTCGCCGCCGTTTTGGGATCTCCCCTGGCCTTGGCGGAGGAGGCGCCGGCCAATGGCAGTACACTCAAGGACGCGGCCCAGGGCGCGGTGTCCTCGGCGATTTCGGCGGGCAAGAACCTGCTGGGCGGCGTTACCGCGGGCGTCACCGAGGGCCGTGAATCCGCCCAGGGAGTCGATGGTACGACGGCCATCTCCGAGTTCAAACAGTTGGAAGGGCGTGTCCAGGTGAAGTTGCTCAAGGCCGAGCCGGAGGGCGACAGCCTGAACGTGGTCTTGGGCTTCAAGAACGAAACCGACTCACCGCTGCGCCTGATCAACCTCAGGCAGAACGGCGCCCTGCTGGCCATCGACCAGGAAGGCTATTCCAGTAACTTGCTGGTCGGCCTGAGCAACCCCGACGACCTGACCATTCCGGCCAAGACCGGAGTGCGCCAGAAGTTCGTCTTCGAGGCCCCGGAGGCGGGCGTCAAGTCCGTGCGGCTGTGGGGCCAGGACTTCGAGTTGGGCCAGTAAAGGCCCGAGAACCGGGCGGGGCGTTTTCGGGTGCCGTGTCAGGGCGCGGCTGTCAGTCTTCCAGGGGGGTGGAGAAGGCGGAGATTTCGCCGAAAGGCGAGCTGTTCATGCCGACCTTCACCGCCATCAGCGGCGAGTTGTTGACCCAGACGTCGTCGATCACGATGGTACCGCCCAGGTCCTCGTTGTCCGCGGCCACCAGCAGGTAATAGGTGCCGTCTTCCGGCGCCTCTCCATCCCAGCCCAGGCTGATCTGGCCGACCACCGCCGAGGCGCGTGACGGCCGGTTGGCGATTACTGTGCCATAGGCATCCAGCAACAGGGCCCGCGGCTTGAGGGCGAACTTGTTGAAACCCAGGCAGGCGTTGTTGCACA
This sequence comes from Pseudomonas sp., assembly GCA_035290985.1. GTDB lineage: Bacteria > Pseudomonadota > Gammaproteobacteria > Pseudomonadales > Pseudomonadaceae > Aquipseudomonas. The sequence continues at coordinate 3,393 of DATDTH010000610.1, forward strand.
TCGAATTCACGTTGAGCGTGTAGCGCTCGCCCTTCTTCAGGGTCAGGGAGAAGACGCGGTAATTGGAAATCGAGCTGCCGAAATCCAGGCGCGGCTCCTGGGCACCGATCTGCCACTTCTGCGCGAGAATGCCCGGATTGACCGGCAGGGGAATCGCCTGGGTATTGTGAATGGCTTCGAGGTTGCTCTTGGCGAGCGGGCTCTTGCTCGTCTGCACGGAGTCTTTGTAGAGCGACTGCTGGCTGCTGGCGCAGGCGCCGAGAAGCAGGCAGGCGATCAGGGTAATGGCGGTGCGCAAGATGGAACTCCCGAATGACAGCGTCCTTGTGGGTTCGCCGCGCCTAGGCGCAGGGTAGCCGCCCAGTATAACCGCTTCGCTTGGCGCAGACCGTGATCCATGCATCCGATTGGTAGTGATCCGCCGGATGGCGGCGACAAGCTTGTCCATGGGCTTCTCCTTGAGTTTTCTTGTGGGGCCAATTCATTGGCCTGGGACCCGCGTGGCGAATGAATTCGCCCCTACAGCCCCAGGACTGCTCCACACAGAAAGCCGGTCCGGCAAACCACGCCGCACCCGCCGCGCGGCATAACCCTCCGCGGCGGAGTCGAGCCTTGAAAGAAACTCAGTCCAGCAGGTCGGCCGGGACCTTGCCGCCGTTTTCGGCCAGCTTGCGCAGCACTTGCTTGTACAGCCAGACGTTCATCTGGGCGGAGTCGCCCATTTTTTCCGGGGGGCAGCCCAGCTCTACGGCCAGTTCCTTGCGCGCGCCCAGGCTGCTGTCCAGCCCGAGCAGCTTGAGCAGGTCGACGATCGAGGTTCGCCAGTTGAGTTTTTCGCCATGACCGGCCGCCAGGCTCTCCAGGGTTGCGGCCACATCCACCTGGCTGACCGGTTGTGTCGTTGCCGGGGCCGGGCTGGCCGGTGCGGCGGGGGCGGCCTGGGCTTTTTCGCCGAAACCGAGTTTTTCCAGAATTGCATTGAACAGGCCCATGAAGCGTCCTCGCGTCGATTGTCGATTTATGGCGGTAAGTCAACCGTGCAGCTTAGGCGAAGGCGCGAATCCGGGACGGCGGGTGGCGCAATCTTTCTGCTGTTTTCTCTGGAGGGTGACGCCGGGTATTGGTTCCCGCCGCCAGCCACGGCCCTTGGTAAAAGGTCAGGGCCGCGCTAGGCTCCGGGTTCATGGGCAAGACAGAGACGTTCAGCGATGCAGGGGCCGGTCAACTTCAAGCGAAAAATCTCCCGCCAGCGTCCCCACGGCAAGGGGCAGGCCGGGCTTATGGCCAGCGATGACGACCTGGGCCTGATTGTCGACCAGTTGGAAAGCGACCGCGGGCGCATCATCAACTGCGCCGCCGTCCGGCGCCTGCAGCAGAAGACCCAGGTGTTCCCCCTGGAGCGCAATGCCGCCGTGCGCAGCCGCCTGACCCATTCCCTGGAAGTGCAGCAGATCGGCCGTTTCATCGTTCGTACCCTCTACAAGCAGCTCGGCGAGCGGGCCCGGGACTATGGGCTGGATGGCCTCGAGGGCGCCCTGGAAAGCCTGGTGGAAATGACCTGCCTGATGCATGACATCGGCAATCCCCCCTTCGGCCACTTTGGCGAGTTCGCCATAGGTGAATGGTTCGAGCGCGGGCTCGATCAGCGCTTCGACAGGGCGGTACCGGCCGGGCAGGGCGATGCCGCGTTGCGTGCGCGCATGCTGCGGGACCTCAAACACTTCGAAGGCAATGCCCAGGCCGTCCGCCTGGTGGTCAGCCTGCTGCGCCTGAACCTCACCTACACCCAGACCGCCGGCCTGCTGAAATACCTGCGCCCGGCCTACCTGGCGCAACCGGAAAAGGGCACGCCCGGCGCCTACCTGAACAAGAAACCGGGCTTCTACCTGGCCGAGGAGCCCTTTATCGCCGACCTGCGGGCCGCTCTCGACCTGCCGGCGGGCAGTCGCCATCCGGTGGCCTATATCATGGAAGCCGCCGACGACATCTCCTACTGCCTGGCGGACATCGAGGACGCGGTGGAGAAGGGCATCTTCAGCGTCGAGCAGTTGGCGCAACTGTTGATCGACACCTTCAGCCGCCACCAGTCCCCGGATGACTGCATCGCCGGCAAGCAGTCTTTCCGGGAGGCGCTCGACCATGCCCTGAAGCGCTCCCAGGACGAGCCGATCAACAAGGTCAGCGAGTTCTTCATCTGGTTGCGGGTCAACATGATCCACCCCCTGGTGCAGCACGCCGCGGAGCAATTCATCGACAATATCGAGGCGGTCTACCATGGCACCCTCGACCGTGCGCTGCTGGAGGATCGAAGCCTGGCCCATGCCATGGTGCAGACCTTCAAGGACGTGGCCATGGATCGGGTGTTCTGCCACCGCGAGGTGGAGACCCTGCAGTTGCAGGGCTACCGGATTCTGCAAGGGCTGCTGGATTTCTACGCGCCCTTGCTCGAGGCTAGCCCGGACAGCTTCGTCGCTCTCACCGAAGGCACCTGCCGCAACGCGCCGCACCTGCAGATGCTGGCGCGGCGGCTGCCCAGTCAGCTGATCAAGGCCTACCACGAGGCACTTAAAAGCGTGCCGGCCGAACCGAACCAGGACCATGCGCTCTGGGAGTTCTATCACCGCTGCCGGATGCTGCAGGACTTTATCAGCGGCATGACCGACCAACATGCCCAGGATGAGTACCGGGCGCTGTCGGCGCTTTAAACCCCGGCACTGTGCGGCCGCTTTAGCCCTCGACTGTATAGGCCGGCAACTGGAGGCTGCTGCTCTAATGGGTTTTGCCCATGCCGAGGACGCGCGATGTCGCCCAAGGATTTATTGCTGGCCCTGGTGGTGATCATCGTCTGGGGCCTGAATTTCGTGGTGATCAAGGTCGGCTTGCATGACATGCCACCCATGCTGCTGGGGGCCTTGCGCTTCATGCTGGCGGCCTTCCCGGCCGTCCTCTTCGTCAAGCGGCCGCAGGTGCCGCTGCGCTGGCTGCTGGCCTACGGCTTGACCATCTCCCTCGGCCAGTTCGCCTTCCTGTTCTCCGCCATGTCGGTGGGCATGCCGGCGGGACTGGCCTCGCTGGTGCTGCAGTCCCAGGCCTTCTTCACCCTGTTCTTCGCCGCGCTGCTGCTCGGCGAGCGCCTGCGCCTGGCCAACCTGTTCGGGCTGCTGGTGGCGGCCTGCGGCTTGCTGCTGATCGGCCTGCAAGGCGACCGTAGCATGACCGTGGCGGGCTTCGTGCTGACCCTTTGCGCGGCCGCGATGTGGGCACTGGGCAATGTCGTTACCCGTAAAGTCGGCAAGGTGAATCTGGTCGGGCTGGTCGTCTGGGGCAGCCTGGTGCCGCCGCTGCCGTTTCTGGCGCTGTCCTGGTGGCTCGAGGGGCCGGCCGCGATCGGAACCGCCTTGCGCGGCATCAGCCTGGATTCGATCCTGGTGCTGGTCTACCTGGCCTTCGCCGCAACCCTGCTCGGCTACAGCCTCTGGAGTCGCCTGCTCTCGCGCTACCCGGTCAGCCAGGTGGCGCCGTTCTCGCTGCTGGTGCCGGTGGTGGGGCTGACGTCCTCGGCACTGCTGCTCGATGAACGCCTCGGCCCGCTGCAGCTGCTCGGCGCGCTGCTGGTGATGCTCGGGCTGTTGATCAATGTCTGTGGCGGCTGGCTGCATGGCCGCTTGCGCCTGGCCTGAACGCGAGGGTTCAGGCCGGCGGGGGACGCGATCGGTTGATCGAAGGCGTCCGGATCAGCGGGTCAATCCTGGCGGCTGGTGACTTCCAGCAAGTGGTAGCCGAACTGGGTCTTGACCGGGCCTTGCACCACATTGATCGGGGCGCTGAACACCACGGTGTCGAATTCCTTGACCATCTGGCCCGGGCCGAACGAACCGAGGTTGCCACCGTCGCGGCTGGACGGGCAGGTCGAATTGTCCTTGGCGACTTGGGCAAAGTCGGCACCGCCTTCGATAGCGGCTTTCAGTTCGTTGCACTTGGCTTCGGATGCAACCAGGATGTGGCGGGCAGAGGCTTTGGCCATGGGGGAGTACTCCTTTCAAAGAAGTTGCTGAGCCTACCGCAATCGCCGGGTTATTCAAGCCTTGACCTGAGGGGCGGCCCGCCCCCGCGGATGCCGCGGATGCCGCGGATTGCGCCCCCGTTCCCGCGGCTCGCGCGCCCTGAAGCTAGAATGCCCGGCCAACTTGATCCGTATGCGCCTGACCCCCGCCCCGCTATGAGCGCCGGGCACGCCAGTCAGGGCCCCATTACAGAGGATGTAGCCCATGGATTCGACGCTTTTTCGCCTGGCCGAGGGTCGCGTATGAAGCGCTGGCAACAAGGCGCATGGCTGGCCGTCGGCCTCGGCGCTGCGCTGACAGTCGGGTGTCGCCTGGCCACGCAGGAGCCCCAGGACGAGCGGGCCTTCTTCGCGTTCTCCGCCAGCGGCTTCCCCGCTGCGGGCCTGGCGGACAGCCAGGGCCGCGTGCTGCACCTGGATGCCAGCCAACTGCGGCGCCTGGGCCCGGAGCGCTGGGTGGCCATCGATTTCGAAGGCCGGAGCAGCGTCTGGTTCGACGGCAGCGGCCGTTCCCTGGCGCGGCGTGGCTATGTGGAAATCAAAGCGGAGCCCTTCCAACGCAACCCCGAGGACCCCGACCAAAGCCCGCTGTGGAATATCTGGTCGGATAACCGGGTCAGCCTGGTCGACGCCAATGGCCGCCTGCCGCTGCCCTGGCAGGAGGGTCATGGCGAGTGGCGGGCCACGGTGCACCCCGGACGGATCCTCTGGC
>DATDTH010000611.1:0-26271 GCA_035290985.1 Pseudomonas sp.
CACCGTCGATCACGAGTGGCTGCGTCTGGAAAGCGATGGTCTGGTCACCGTCGGCATCACCGCCTACGCCCAGGAAGCCCTCGGCGATGTGGTCTATGTGCAATTGCCGGAACTCCAGGCCTATGCCGCAGGCGACGAAGTCGCGGTGCTGGAATCGGTCAAGGCCGCCAGCAACATCGCCATGCCCCTGGACGGTGAAGTGGTCGAAGTGAACGACGCGCTGGAAGGCAGCCCCGAACTGGTCAACCAGGATCCCCTGGGCCAGGGCTGGTTCTTCCGCTTCCGCCCGGTGAATGCCGCGGCCGTCGCCGAACTGCTCGACCAGGATGCCTATGACCGCCAGCTGCCCAGCGCCTAAGGAATGACCATGCCATTTAGCGACATGAGCCTCGAGCAACTCGGTACCGAAAACGAATTCATCGCCCGGCATATCGGCCCGCGTCCAGCCGACGAGCAGGCCATGCTCGCCCTGCTCGGCTACGACTCCCTGGACGCCCTGAGCGCCAGCGTGATCCCGGACAGCATCAAGGGCAGCAGCGTACTGGGGATGGACGCCGGCCAGAGCGAAGCCGACGCCCTGGCGGCGATCAAGGCCATCGCCGGCAAGAACCAGCTGTTCAAAAACCATATTGGCCAGGGCTATTACGGCACCCATACGCCAGCGCCGATCCTGCGCAACCTGCTGGAAAACCCGGCCTGGTACACGGCCTACACGCCCTACCAGCCGGAAATCTCCCAGGGCCGCCTGGAAGCCCTGCTGAATTTCCAGACCCTGATTAGCGACCTGTCCGGCCTGCCGATCGCCAACGCCTCCATGCTCGACGAGGCCACCGCCGCCGCCGAAGCCATGACCTTCTGCAAGCGCCTGTCGAAGAACAAGGCCAGCAACGCCTTCTTCGCCTCGCAGCACTGCCACCCGCAGACCCTCGACGTGCTGCGCACCCGCGCCGAGCCCCTGGGCATCGAAGTGGTGGTCGGTGACGAGGCGCACATCAGCGACGCCAGCGCCTACTTCGGCGCCCTGCTGCAGTACCCGACCAGTAACGGCGAGATCGTCGACTACACCGCCCTGGTGCAGCGCTTCCACGCGGCCAATGCCCTGGTCGCGGTCGCGGCCGACCTGCTGGCCCTGACCCTGCTGACCCCGCCCGGCGAATTCGGCGCCGACCTGGCGATCGGCAGCGCCCAGCGCTTCGGCGTGCCCCTGGGCTTCGGCGGCCCCCATGCCGCCTACTTCGCCACCCGCGACGCCTTCAAGCGCGACATGCCCGGCCGCCTGGTGGGCGTGTCCATCGACCGCTTCGGCAAGCCGGCCCTGCGCCTGGCCATGCAGACCCGCGAGCAGCATATCCGCCGCGAGAAGGCCACCAGCAACATCTGCACCGCCCAGGTCCTGCTGGCCAATATCGCCAGCATGTACGCGGTCTACCACGGCCCCCAGGGCCTGATCCGCATCGCCCAGCGCACACACCGCCTGACCGCGATCCTGGCCCAGGGCCTGGCCGAGCTGGGTTTCGCCGCCGAACAGAGCAGCTTCTTCGACACCCTGACCCTGGCCAGCGGTTCGCGCACCGCCCAGCTGCACCAGCAGGCCCGCGCCATGGGTATCAACCTGCGCGAAATCGACGGCGAACGCCTCGGCCTGTCCCTGGACGAGACCACCGACCGCGCCGCCGTCGAGCGCCTGTGGGAAGTCTTCGCCGAACCGGGCCAGTCCCTGCCGGACTTCGCCGCCCTGGCCGCCTCCACCGCCTCGCGCCTGCCGGCCGCGCTGCTGCGCCGCTCACCCATCCTGGCGCACCCGGTGTTCAACCGCTATCACTCGGAAACCGAGCTGATGCGCTACCTGCGCAAGCTGGCGGACAAGGACCTGGCCCTGGATCGCACCATGATCCCGCTGGGCTCCTGCACCATGAAGCTCAACGCCGCCAGCGAGATGATCCCGGTCACCTGGAGCGAGTTCGGCAACCTGCACCCCTTCGCCCCGACCGAACAGAGCCAGGGCTACCAGCAGCTGACCGACGAACTGGAGGCCATGCTCTGCGCCGCCACCGGTTACGACGCCATCTCCCTGCAGCCCAACGCCGGCTCCCAGGGTGAATACGCCGGCCTGCTGGCGATCCGCGCCTACCACTTGAGCCGCGGCGACGATCAGCGCGACATCTGCCTGATCCCCTCCTCGGCCCACGGCACCAACCCGGCCACCGCCAACATGGTCGGCATGCGCGTGGTGGTGACCGCCTGCGACGCCCGCGGCAACGTCGACATCGACGACCTGCGCGCCAAGGCCGAAGAGCACAAGGACCGCCTGGCCGCGCTGATGATCACCTACCCCTCGACCCACGGCGTGTTCGAGGAAGGCATACGCGCGATCTGCCAGATCGTGCATGACAACGGCGGCCAGGTGTACATCGACGGCGCCAACATGAACGCCATGGTCGGCCTCTGCGCCCCGGGCCAGTTCGGCGGCGACGTCTCGCACCTGAACCTGCACAAGACCTTCTGCATCCCCCACGGCGGTGGCGGCCCGGGTGTCGGCCCGATCGGCGTCAAGTCGCACCTGATCCCCTTCCTGCCCGGTCACGGCGCCATGGCCCGCAAGGAAGGCGCGGTCAGCGCCGCGCCCTTCGGCAGCGCCAGCATCCTGCCGATCACCTGGATGTATATCCGCATGATGGGTGGCGCCGGCCTCAAGCGCGCCTCGCAGCTGGCGATCCTCAACGCCAACTACATTGCCCGGCGCCTGGAAGAGCACTACCCGGTGCTCTACACCGGCAGCAACGGCCTGGTGGCCCACGAGTGCATCCTCGACCTGCGCCCGCTCAAGGACAGCAGCGGCATCAGCGTCGACGACGTGGCCAAGCGCCTGATCGACTTCGGCTTCCATGCCCCGACCATGTCCTTCCCAGTGGCTGGCACCCTGATGATCGAGCCCACCGAAAGCGAATCCAAGGAAGAACTGGACAGCTTCTGCGACGCCATGATCGCCATCCGCGAGGAAATCCGCGCGGTGGAACGCGGCGACCTGGACAAGGACGACAACCCGCTGAAGAACGCGCCACACACCGCCGCCGAACTGGCCGGTGAATGGACCCACGCTTACAGCCGCGAGCAAGCGGTGTTCCCGCTGGCCAGCCTGGTCGAGGCCAAGTACTGGCCGCCGGTCGGCCGGGTCGACAACGTGTTCGGCGACCGCAACCTGGTCTGTGCCTGCCCGTCCATCGAGTCATACCAGGAGGCCTAAGACCCCAGTACCGCCCACGCCCCGCTCGGGGCCTGGGCGTTTGTGTACAAGTCCGCGCCCACCGGCGCGGCATTCGCTTCACCCTTGCCTGCCCGCGTTCGACCGGACGCGAATCAGGCACAGGCAACAATTCCCATCGCGGCATCACCGCACGACAGCCCTTATCCAGCACGGGTCACCCCCGGCTCTAACAAGAAGAAAAGGAGCGTTATATGGAATTCTTAAACAGCCTGGTCAGCCGGGTCACTCAACTCAACGAACTGGTATGGGGGCCGCCGATGCTGGTGCTGATCCTCGGCACCGGTCTGTTCCTGATGTTGCGCCTGAAATTCATGCCCCTGAGCAAGATAGGCGCGGGTTTTCAACTGATGTGGCAGGGCCGCAGCAAGGGCAGCGACGAAAGCGGCGAGATCAGCCCCTTCCAGGCGCTGATGACCTGCCTGGCCGCCACTGTCGGTACTGGCAATATCGCCGGCGTGGCCACCGCGATCTTCCTCGGCGGTCCCGGCGCGCTGTTCTGGATGTGGTGCACCGCCCTGGTCGGCATGGCCACCAAATACTGTGAAGTGGTGCTGGCCGTGCATTACCGCGAGAAGGACGCGCGCGGCGAACATGTCGGCGGGCCCATGTACGCGATCAAGAACGGCCTGGGCAAGAAGTGGCTGTGGCTCGGCAGCGCCTTCGCCATCTTCGGCGGCCTGGCCGGCTTCGGCATCGGCAATATGGTCCAGGTCAACAGCATGGCCCACGCCCTGGAAACCACCTTCGCCATCCCGCTCTGGCTGACCGGCCTGGTGACCATGGTCATCACCGGCCTGGTGATACTCGGTGGCATCAAGCGCATCGGCAAGGTGGCCGCGGCCCTGGTGCCGCTGATGTGCGTCGGCTACATAGCCGCCTCCCTGGTGGTGCTGGTGGTGTTCGCCGACAAGATCCCCGGCGCCTTCGAGCTGATCTTCACCCACGCCTTTACTCCCGTGGCGGCCACCGGCGGTTTCGCCGGCGCGGCGGTCATGGCGGCGATCCGCTTCGGCGTGGCCCGGGGCATCTTCTCCAACGAGGCGGGCCTGGGCACCGCCGGTATCGCCCAGGCGGCCGGCACCACCAACAGCCCGGTGCGCTCGGGCATGATCGGCATGCTCGGCACCTTTATTGACACCATCATCATCTGCTCCATGACCGGCCTGGCGATTATCTGCTCGGGCGTCTGGACCAGCGGTGCCAAGGGCGCGGCCCTCTCCGCGGCGGCCTTCGAGTCGGCCATGCCCGGCTTCGGCGGCGCGCTGCTGAGCCTGGCGCTGGTGGTCTTCGCCTTCACCACCATCCTCGGCTGGAGCTACTTCGGCGAGCGCTGCTGGGAGTTCCTGGTCGGTACCAAGGCGATCCTGCCGTTCCGCATCCTCTGGGTATTGGCCGTGCCCTTCGGCGCCGTGGCCCAGCTGGATTTCGCCTGGCTGCTGGCCGACACCCTCAATGGCCTGATGGCGATCCCCAACCTGCTGTCCCTGCTGCTGCTCAGCCCGGTGGTGGTCAAGCTGACCCGCGACCACTTCGCCCGCCAGGGCCAGCCTCGCGGCGCCGAAGCGCTGCAACGCTGAACGCGACCCGCCTCGGCGCGGCCACTGGCCGCGCCCTCAGCCTAATAGGAATCCAGCATGTTTCATAAAAGCCTGACCCTGAACGACTACGACCCGGCCCTGGCCCACGCCATAGCCGCGGAAGACCGCCGCCAGCAGGACCATATCGAGCTGATCGCCTCGGAAAACTACACCAGCCCCGCGGTGATGCAGGCCCAGGGCAGCGGCCTGACCAACAAGTACGCCGAAGGCTACCCGGGCAAGCGCTACTACGGCGGCTGCGAGCATGTCGATGTGGTCGAGCAGTTGGCCATTGACCGCGCCAAGCAGCTGTTCGGCGCCGACTACGCCAACGTCCAGCCGCACTCCGGCAGCCAGGCCAACGCCGCGGTCTACCTGGCCCTGCTGGCGGCCGGCGACACCGTGCTGGGCATGAGCCTGGCCCACGGCGGCCACCTGACCCACGGCGCCAAGGTGAGCTTTTCCGGCAAGCTTTACAACGCCGTGCAGTACGGCATCGACACCGCCAGCGGGCTGATCGACTACGACGAGGTCGAGCGCCTGGCCGTGGAACATAAGCCGAAGATGATAATCGCTGGCTTCAGTGCCTACTCCAAGACCCTGGATTTCCCGCGCTTTCGCGCCATCGCCGACCAGGTCGGTGCCTACCTGTTCGTCGACATGGCCCATGTCGCCGGCCTGGTCGCGGCCGGCCTGTACCCCAACCCGCTGCCCTATGCCGATGTGGTCACCACCACCACCCACAAGACCCTGCGCGGCCCGCGCGGCGGCCTGATCCTGGCCCGCGCCAACCCGGACCTGGAGAAGAAACTGCAATCCGCGGTGTTCCCCGGCGGCCAGGGCGGTCCGCTGATGCATGTGATCGCGGCCAAGGCGGTGTGCTTCAAGGAAGCCCTGGAGCCGGGCTTCAAGGCCTACCAGCAGCAGGTGATCGACAACGCCCAGGCCATGGCCGCGGTGTTCATCGAACGCGGTTTCGACGTGGTCTCCGGCGGCACCGACAACCACCTGTTCCTGCTCAGCCTGATCAAGCAGGGCCTGACCGGCAAGGACGCCGACGCGGCGCTGGGTCGGGCCGGGATCACGGTGAACAAGAACGCGGTGCCCAACGACCCGCAGTCGCCGTTCGTCACCTCGGGCCTGCGCATCGGCACCCCGGCGGTGACCAGCCGCGGCTTCCGGGTCGAGCAGTGCCAGGCCCTGGCCGGCTGGATCTGCGACATCCTCGAGCACCTCGGCGATGCCGATGTCGAGGCCCAGGTCGCCACCCAGGCCGCCGCCCTGTGCGCCGAGTTTCCGGTTTATCGCTGAGGCGAGGAGAGACTGCATGCAACGTTATTCCGGCTTCGGCCTGTTCAAACACGCGCTCAGCCACAATGAAAACTGGCAGCGCATGTGGCGCAACCCGACCCCCAAGCCGGTCTATGACGTGGTCATAGTCGGTGGTGGCGGCCACGGCCTGGCTACCGCCTATTACCTGGCCAAGGTCCACGGCATCACCAATGTCGCGGTGGTCGAGAAGGGCTGGCTGGGCGGCGGCAACACCGCGCGCAACACCACCATCGTGCGTTCCAACTACCTGTGGGACGAGTCGGCGCACCTCTACGAGCACGCGATGAAGCTCTGGGAGGGCCTGTCCCAGGACATCAACTACAACGTGATGTTTTCCCAGCGCGGCGTATTCAACCTGGGGCACTCCCTGCAGGACATGCGCGACATCGAGCGCCGGGTCAGCGCCAACCGCCTCAACGGTATCGACGGCGAGGTGCTGAATGCCAAGCAGGTCGAGGATCTGATTCCTTACATGGATTGCAGCAAGAACACCCGCTATCCGGTGATGGGCGCCTCCCTGCAGCGTCGCGGCGGCGTGGCCCGTCACGATGCCGTGGCCTGGGGCTATGCCCGGGCGGCCGACGCCCTGGGCGTGGACCTGATCCAGCAGACCGAGGTGATCGGGTTCCGCAAGGAAAACGGCGTGGTTATAGGCGTGGAAACCAACAAGGGCTTCATTGGCGGCAAGCGCGTCGGTGTGGTCACCGCCGGTAACTCCGGGCACATGGCCAAGCTCGCCGGCTTTCGCATGCCCATCGAGTCGCACCCCTTGCAGGCCCTGGTGTCCGAGCCGATCAAGCCGATCATCGACAGCGTGATCATGTCCAACGCCGTGCACGGCTATATCAGCCAGTCCGACAAGGGCGACCTGGTGATAGGGGCCGGTATCGACGGCTATGTCGGTTACGGCCAGCGCGGCTCCTACCCGACCATCGAGCACACCCTGCAGGCCATAGTCGAGCTGTTCCCGGTGCTCAGCCGGGTGCGGATGAACCGCCAGTGGGGCGGCATAGTCGACACCACGCCGGACGCCTGCCCGATCATCAGCAAGACGCCGGTGCCGAACCTGTTCTTCAACTGTGGTTGGGGTACTGGTGGCTTCAAGGCCACGCCGGGTTCCGGTCATGTATTCGCCGCCAGTCTGGCCAAGGGTGAAATGCACGAACTGGCCAAACCCTTCGCCATGGATCGCTTCCATGACGGCGCCCTGATCGACGAACACGGCGCTGCCGGCGTCGCCCATTAATAGCCATCCCGACGGGATGAAATCTGATGACCCTCTCCTTTCGGGAGAGGGTGCCCGCAGGGCGGGAGAGGGTGCTTGGCAGCATGCCCCTCTTGCCCGGAGCGGAAGTTAGAACTGGAGGTATGGCAAATGCTGCAAATATTCTGCCCTCACTGTGGCGAGCTGCGCTCCGAAGAGGAATTCCACACGGCCGGCCAGGCGCATATCCCGCGCCCGCTGGACCCGAATGCCTGCACCGACCAGGAGTGGGGCGACTACCTGTTCTTCCGCGACAACCCCCGCGGTATCCACCACGAGCTGTGGATCCATGCCGCCGGTTGCCGCCAGTACTTCAACGCCACCCGCGACACCATCTCCTACGAGATTTACGAAACCTACAAGATTGGCGAGAAACCCTCGGTGACGGCCAAGCCTAGAAAAGTCCCAGGAGTACCGGCATGAGCCAGATCAATCGTCTCGCCAGCGGTGGCCGGATCAATCGCAACCAGCCGCTGACGTTCGTCTTCAACGACCAGACCTACCAGGGCTATGCCGGCGATACCCTGGCCGCCGCTTTGCTGGCCAACGGCGTCGACGTGGTCGGCCGCAGCTTCAAGTATTCGCGGCCCCGGGGCATAGTCGCGGCCGGTGCCGAGGAGCCGAATGCCATATTGCAGCTGGGTTCCCGCGAGGCCACCCAGATCCCCAACGTGCGCGCCACCCAGCAGGCCCTCTACAGCGGCCTGGTGGCCAATAGCGTGAACGGCTGGCCGAGCGTGAACAACGACCTGATGGGCATCCTCGGCAAGGTCGGCGGCGACATGCTGGCGCCGGGTTTCTACTACAAGACCTTCATGTACCCGCAGTCCATGTGGATGACCTACGAGAAGTACATCCGCAAGGCCGCGGGCCTGGGCCGCGCGCCGAAAGAGAACGACCCGGATCGCTACGACTACATGAACCAGCACTGCGACGTGCTGGTGGTGGGCGGCGGAGCCGCCGGACTGGCCGCGGCCCTGGCGGCCGGACGTGCCGGCGCCCGGGTGATACTGGCCGACGAGCAGGAAGAGTTCGGCGGCAACCTGCTGGACAGCCGCGAGACCCTCGATGGCAAACCGGCCGCCGACTGGGTGGCCAAGGCGGTCGCCGAGCTCAAGGCCATGGCCGAGGTGACCCTGTTGCCGCGGGCCACGGTGCACGGCTACCACGACCATAACTTCCTCACCATTCACGAGCGGCGTTTCGACCACTTGGGCGAAACCGCGCCCCAGGGCCCCTTTGCTCACAAGGAAAGCCGCCAGCGCATCCACCGCGTACGGGCCAAGCGCGTGGTGCTGGCCGCCGGGGCCCACGAACGGCCGCTGGTCTACGGCAACAACGATGTGCCGGGCAATATGCTGGCCGGGGCGATCTCCACCTATGTGCGCCGCTACGGCGTGGCGCCGGGCAAGCAGCTGGTGCTCTCGACCACCAACGACTACGCCTACCGCGTGGCGCTGGACTGGCTCGATGCCGGCCTGCAGGTGGTCGCCATCGCCGATGCGCGGCACAACCCCCGCGGCGCCTGGGTCGAGCAGGCGCGGGCCAAGGGCGTGCGCATCCTCACCGGCAGCGCCGTGATCGAAACCCGTGGCAGCAAGCGCGTTAGCGCGGCGCGGGTGGCGCCGATCGATGCGCTGGCGCACAAGGTTATCAGTGCCGGCGAGTGGCTGGACTGCGACCTGGTCGGCACCTCCGGCGGCTACAGCCCGGTGGTGCACCTGGCGTCGCACCTGGGCGGCAAGCCGACCTGGCGTGAGGATATCCTCGGTTTCGTGCCGGGCGAAGGCTTCCAGGCGCGGGTCTGCGCCGGGGCCATGAACGGTGTGTTCGCCCTCGGCGACGTGCTGGGCGATGGCTTCGAGGCGGGCCTCAAGGCCGCCGGCGAAGCGGGCTTCGCCTCGGTTCGGGCGGTCTTGCCGAGCGTGCAGGCCCGTCTGGAAGAACCGGGCCTGGCGCTGTTCCAGGTGCCCCACGAGAAGCCGACGGCCCGCGGGCCCAAGCAGTTCGTCGACCTGCAGAACGATGTCACCGCCGCCGGTATCGAGCTGGCTACCCGCGAGGGCTTTGAGTCGGTCGAGCACGTCAAGCGCTACACCGCCCTGGGCTTCGGCACCGACCAGGGCAAGCTGGGCAATATCAACGGCCTGGCCATCGCCGCGCGCTCCCTGGGCATCGGCATCGCGCAGATGGGCACCACCATGTTCCGCCCGAACTACACGCCGGTGACCTTCGGCGCCGTGGCCGGGCGCAACTGCGGCGCGCTGTTCGACCCGGTGCGCTACACCGCGCTGCACAGCTGGCACCTGCAGGCGGGCGCCGAGTTCGAGGATGTCGGCCAGTGGAAACGTCCCTGGTACTTCCCCAAGGCCGGTGAAGACCTGCACGCCGCCGTCGGCCGCGAGTGCCAGGCGGTGCGCGACAGCGTCGGCATACTGGACGCTTCGACCCTGGGCAAGATCGACATCCAGGGGCCGGACGCCCGGGAGTTTCTCAACCGCGTCTACACCAACGCCTGGACCAAGCTGGACGTGGGCAAGGCCCGCTACGGCCTGATGTGCAAGGAAGACGGCATGGTCTTCGACGACGGCGTGACCGCCTGCCTGGCCGACAACCATTTCCTGATGACCACCACCACCGGCGGCGCCGGTCGGGTCATGCAGTGGCTGGAAATCTACCACCAGACCGAGTGGCCGGAGCTGAAGGTGTACTTCACCTCGGTCACCGACCACTGGGCGACCATGACCCTGTCGGGCCCCAACAGCCGCAAGCTGCTCGGCGAGGTCACCGACATCGACCTGGACCGCGACGGTTTCCCCTTTATGACCTGGAAGGAAGGCCTGGTCGGCGGCGTGCCGGCGCGGGTGTTCCGCATCTCCTTCACCGGCGAGCTGTCCTACGAAGTGAACGTGCAGGCCGACTACGCCCTGGGCGTCTGGGAAAAGCTCATCGAGGCCGGCAAGCAGTACAACCTGACCCCCTATGGCACCGAGACCATGCACGTGCTGCGGGCCGAGAAGGGTTTCATCATCATCGGCCAGGACACCGACGGTTCGATGACCCCGGACGACCTGAACATGGGCTGGTGCGTCGGCCGGACCAAGCCGTTCTCCTGGATCGGCTGGCGCGGGATGAACCGCGAGGACTGCGTGCGCGACAACCGCAAGCAGCTGGTCGGCCTCAAGCCGCTGGACCCCAAGTGTGTGCTGCCCGAAGGCGCGCAACTGGTGTTCGACAGCCAGCAGCAGATTCCCATGGCCATGGTCGGCCATGTCACCTCCAGCTACTACAGCGCCAGCCTGGGCTACAGCTTCGCCCTGGCCGTGGTCAAGGGCGGCCTCAAGCGCATGGGCGAGAAGGTCTTCGCCCCGCTGGTGGACGGTCGCATGGTCGAAGCCGAGATCGTCAGCGCGGTGTTCTACGACCCGAAAGGGGACCGGCAGAATGTCTGAAGACCAGCGACAAGTGGCAAGCCTCAAGGCGCCAGTGGCAGTAATGGAATTTCAGGGTGCCCCCGTGCACCGGGCAGGTGAGCAATGACCTCAATCAATGTGTACAAGCAACGCCCGGACGCGGCCCACGCCGAGTCGCCGCTGTTCCATGCCGGCCTCCATGAGCTGGCCGGCAAGGGCAAGGCCAGCGCCGGTATCCGCCTGCGCGAGAAAAAACTGCTGGGCCACCTGACCCTGCGCGGCGATGGCCATGATCCGGCCTTTGCCGGCGCCGTGCACAAGGCTACCGGCCTGGAGTTGCCCGGTGCCCTGGGGTTGGTGGGCAAGGGCGATCGCTCGCTGCAATGGATGGGCCCGGACGAGTGGCTGCTGATCCTGCCCTGTGGCGAGGAATTCGCCGCCGAACAGCAATTGCGCGAAGCCCTGGGTGACCTGCATCACCAGGTGGTCAACGTCAGCGGTGGGCAGACCCTGCTCGAGCTGTCCGGGCCCAAGGTCCGCGAACTGTTGATGAAGTCCAGCTCCTACGACGTGCACCCGAGCAATTTCCCGGTGGGCAAGGCGGTCGGCACTGTGTTCGCCAAGTCGCAGCTGGTGATCCGCCACACCGCCACCGACACCTGGGAGTTGCTGGTGCGGCGCAGCTTCGCCGATTACTACTGGCTCTGGCTGCAGGATGCCAGTCAGGAATACGGCCTGGCCGTCGAGGCCTGAGGCTTTACTAAACACCTGTTGGACGGGCTCGCGTTTCCTGCGCGGGCCGTCCCTCAGCCGCCGGCAACGGCATGGATCAGCGGGAGCTTCAGCATGAGCCGTACCCCCGATACCTGGATTCTCACTGCCGACTGCCCAAGCGTGCTGGGCACGGTGGACGCGGTGACGCGTTACCTGTTCGAACAGGGCTGCTATGTCACCGAGCACCACTCCTTCGACGATCGGCTGTCCGGGCGCTTCTTTATCCGGGTGGAATTTCGCCAGCCCGAGGGCTTCGACGAGCAGCGCTTTCGCGACGGCCTGATCAGCCGCGGTGACGGTTTCGGCATGGTCTTCGAGCTGACCCCGCCGAACTACCGGAGCAAGGTGGTGATCATGGTCTCCAAGGCCGATCACTGCCTGAACGACCTGCTCTATCGCCAACGCATCGGCCAGTTGCCGATGGACGTGGTCGCGGTGATATCCAATCACCCGGACCTGGAGCCCCTGGCGCGCTGGCACGATATTCCCTATCACCACCTGCCCCTTGAGCCGAACGACAAGGTCGGTCAGGAGCGCAAGGTCTGGGAGGTGATCAAGGCCTCCGGCGCCGAGCTGGTGATACTCGCCCGCTATATGCAGGTGCTGTCGCCGGAGCTGTGCCGCAAGCTCGACGGCTGGGCGATCAATATCCACCACTCGCTGCTGCCCGGTTTCAAGGGCGCCAAGCCCTATCACCAGGCCTACCAGAAGGGCGTCAAGCTGGTCGGCGCCACTGCCCACTACATCAACAACGACCTGGACGAGGGCCCGATCATCGCCCAGGGCGTCGAGCCGGTGGACCACAGCCATTACCCCGAAGACCTGATCGCCAAGGGCCGCGACATCGAGTGCCTGACCCTGGCCAAGGCCATAGGTTTCCATATCGAACGCCGGGTATTCCTTAACGCCAACCGCACCGTAGTGCTCTAGCAGGTCGTTTTTCAGCGGCCTGCCCGCACCCCCGAACAAGTCCGACCGTTTCAATGCAAGGCCGCGCGGCTTTGGTGCCGTGCACCCACAACAAAAACAAATCGAGGTGAAAACATGTCTGGTAATCGAGGTGTCGTGTACCTGGGCGCGGGCAAGGTCGAGGTGCAGAGGATCGACTATCCGAAAATGCAGGACCCGCGCGGTCGCAAGATCGAGCACGGGGTCATTCTCAAGGTGGTGTCCACCAATATCTGCGGCTCTGACCAGCACATGGTGCGTGGCCGCACCACGGCGCAAACCGGGCTGGTGCTCGGTCACGAGATCACCGGCGAGGTGATCGAGAAGGGCAGCGATGTCGAGAATCTGAAAATCGGCGACCTGGTCTCGGTGCCGTTCAACGTCGCCTGCGGTCGCTGCCGCTCGTGCAAGGAACAACACACCGGCGTCTGCCTGTCGGTCAACCCGGCCCGCCCCGGTGGCGCTTACGGCTACGTCGACATGGGCGACTGGACTGGCGGCCAGGCCGAATACGCCATGGTGCCTTACGCCGATTTCAACCTGCTGAAACTGCCGGATCGCGACAAGGCGATGGAGAAAATCCGCGACCTGACCTGCCTGTCCGACATCCTGCCGACCGGCTACCATGGTGCGGTGACGGCCGGTGTCGGCCCGGGCAGCACGGTGTACATCGCCGGTGCCGGTCCGGTCGGCCTGGCGGCGGCGGCTTCCGCGCGCCTGCTCGGCGCGGCGGTGGTCATAGTCGGCGATGTCAACCCGGCGCGCTTGGTGCATGCCAAGGCCCAGGGCTTCGAAATTGCCGACCTGTCCCTGGACACTCCGCTGCACGAGCAGATCGCCGCCTTGCTGGGCGAGCCGGAAGTGGATTGCGCGGTCGACGCGGTGGGCTTCGAAGCCCGCGGTCATGGCCATGCCGGGGTGCAACATGAAGCGCCCGCCACCGTGCTCAATTCATTGATGGGCGTGGTGCGGGTCGCCGGCAAGATCGGTATTCCCGGCCTGTACGTGACCGATGATCCTGGTGCGGTCGATGCCGCCGCGAAGAAGGGTGCGCTGAGCATCCGCTTCGGCCTGGGCTGGGCCAAGTCCCACAGCTTCCACACCGGCCAGACCCCGGTGATGAAGTACAACCGGGCGCTGATGCAGGCCATCATGTGGGACCGCATCAACATCGCCGAAGTGGTTGGCGTGGAAGTGATCAGCCTGGACCAGGCGCCACGGGGTTATGGCGAGTTCGACGCCGGCGTGCCGAAGAAATTCGTCATCGATCCGCACGGGATGTTCAGCGCGCCCTAACAGGGGCGGCACAAAAAAGAGCGGCCTTGCGCCGCTCTTTTTTGTGCCTGCTGTTTGCCTGCGCCGAGTCTGACGAGGGCATACTCGCCGGGTCTAGGGCATGTTCACGATGGGCGTTAGTCGCCGGCCCAGATCATTCGTCATACCCGCGAAGGCGGGTATCCAGAGCGGTCGATCTGGCCTTGGAATGCATTGGTTTGCTTCAATAAACAAGCGCCTCTTGCTCGCCGAACCTTAGGGTGGGCAAAGACAAGGTGAAAATGCTGGCGGCTGGTAAAAGGGGAGCGGCAGGATGATTTCTCATGTGTTTGTCGGCGTCACGGATTTTCCGCGGGCACTGGCGTTCTACTCGGCGCTGATGGAGGGCCTGGGCCTGCAGTTGAAGTTCTGCGAGGCCAGCCGTCCCTGGGCGGGCTGGATGGTGCCGGGTCAGCCGCGCCCGTTGTGGGTGATCGGCCAGCCCTATGATGGCCAGGTGGCCTCCGCGGGCAATGGGCAGATGCTGGCGCTGCTGGCGCCGACACGGGCGGCGGTCGACAGCGCCCATGCCACGGCCCTGGCCCTGGGCGGATGCTGTGAAGGCGCGCCGGGTTTGCGCCCGCAGTATCATGGCGACTACTACGGGGCCTACTTTCGTGACCCCGATGGCAATAAACTCTGCGTGTGTTGCCACACCGCGCCCTGACGGCGCGCGAACCAGATTTTAAAGGGGAGGTCGCGGGGTGCAGGAACTCTATCACGGGGTGTTTTTGATTCTGGGCCTGGCCCTGGCGTTTCTGTCTCGCCGCGCCTTGGGCGATCCGCGCAGCCACGGTTTCTATCGCTTTTTCGCCTTCGAGGCCATAGTCCTGCTGCTCTGGCGCAACCTGCCGTACTGGTTCGTCGAGCGTTTCTCGCCCAGCCAGCTGCTGTCCTGGGCCTTGCTGTTCGCCTCGCTTTACCTGCTGCTGCACAGCCTCTACCTACTGCGGGTACGCGGCGGCCACGCACCGGAGCGGGCGGCCGGCGAGGCCAACTTCGCCTTCGAGAACACCGCCCGCCTGGTGGACAGCGGCATCTATGGCTATATCCGTCACCCGCTCTACAGCTCGCTGTTGCTGCTGGCCTGGGGGCTGTTCTTCAAACACCCGGACCTGCCCGGGGCGGGAGCGGCGCTGCTGGCCAGCCTCGCCCTGATCGCCACCGCCAAGGTGGAGGAGGGCGAAAACCTCAGGACCTTCGGCGAGGCCTACCGCGGCTATTGCCGCCGTACCCGGATGTTCCTGCCTTTTCTGCTGTAGGCCGACTGCGGTGCGGGTATCGAGGACAGTGGCAGGCCGGGGGGAGGCGATAAATAGCCATTAGTGCCATTTTGCTATCAAGGCCGATCAACTATCCTCGATAGGCCTTCACTCGTCGCGGCGGTCCTTATCGTGTTGAAACGTATTGCCCTTTCCGAGTTGTGCGCGGGTATGTATATCCACGAGTTCTGCGGCTCCTGGATGGAGCATCCCTTCTGGAAAGCCAAGTTCCTGCTGAACAACGCCAAGGACCTGCAGCGCATCCATGATAGCGGCATCCGCGAATTGTGGATCGACACCAGCAAGGGCCTCGATGTGGCCAGCGGTCAGAGCGTCGAAGACGTCGAGGCCGAAACCGATGCCCGCCTGTTGGCCGCGGAGGCGCACCCCCGGGGCACACAGACCTTGCTGGAGGACGAGGTCGGGCGCGCGGTGAAACTCTGCGCACGCTCCAAGGCCGCGGTGGTGGCGATGTTCAGCGATGCGCGCATGGGGAATGCGATAGACACCGCCCATGTGGTGGAGTTGGTGGAAGGCATCTCGGCCTCGGTGCTGCGCCATCCCAATGCACTGATCAGCCTGGCCCGGCTCAAGCACTCGGACGAATACACCTACATGCACTCGGTGGCGGTCTGTGCCCTGATGATCGCCCTGGCGCGGCAGTTGGGCCTGGCCGAGGCCCAGGTGCGCGAAGCCGGCCTGGCCGGCTTGCTCCACGATATCGGCAAGATGATGGTGCCGATGGAGGTGTTGAACAAACCCGGCACTCTGACCGATGCCGAATTCGCCACGGTGCGCGGCCATCCGGAGGCCGGTGGAGCGATTCTGCTGGACAGCAAGCAGGTCAGCGCGCTGGTGCTGGATGTCTGCCTGCACCACCACGAGAAGGTCGACGGCACGGGCTACCCGCACCGCCTGTCAGGCGACCAGATCAGCCTGTTCGCCAAGATGGGCGCGGTCTGCGACGTCTACGATGCGATCACCTCGGACCGTCCCTACAAGAAGGGCTGGGACCCGGCCGAGTCGATCCGCAAGATGGCGGAGTGGAGCAAGAGCCATTTCGATGAGTCGGTCTTCCAGGCCTTCGTCAAAAGCGTGGGCATCTACCCCACCGGTTCCCTGGTGCGCCTGCAGAGTGGGCGTCTGGGGGTGGTGCTGGAGCAGCATGGGCATTCCCTGCTGACGCCCAAGGTCAAGGTATTCTTCTCCTGCAGCGCGAAACTGCCGATTCCCCAGGAAGTCATCGACCTGGCCAAGCTGGGGGGCAGCGATCGTATCGTCGGTCGGGAGTCGGCCAGCGTCTGGGGCTTTCGCAACCTGGACGAGCTCTGGTCCGGCGTGCCGGCGCGCGCCGGTTCGTACTTCGACTAGCCAGCGGGCCACCTCAGTCCAGGCGCGCGCGAACGATCGCCCCAGGGGTCAGTCCCATGGGGGGTCCGTATATCGATAAGGAGCATACCGAGTGAGAGCTTTACTGCTGTTGTTGCCCGTGTTTTTCATGTCGGCCCTGCCGGCGTTCGCGGCCAAGGAGCCGACCCTCTATGGCCGTTACGAATACATCAAGGTCATGGAGATCGGTCAGACCTTCAAGGCCAAGATGGACACCGGGGCCCTGACCGCCTCGCTGTCGGCCAAGGATATCCAGCGTTTCAGCCGCGAGGGCGAGGACTGGGTGCGGTTTCGCCTGGCTGCCCAGGGGGCCGACAAGACCCTCTACGAACACCGTCTCGCGCGCATCAGCAAGATCAAGAGCCGGGCGCTGGATGACGATGACGATGACGAGGAACGCCTGGACCCGACCAAGCGCCCGGTGGTGGAGCTGGAGCTGTGCCTGGGCGGGGAAAAGCGCACAGTGGAAGTCAACCTGACGGATCGCAGCAGTTTCAACTACCCCCTGCTGATCGGCGCCAACGCCTTGCGCGAGTTCGATGCCGCCATCAATCCCGCGCGTAAGTTCACCGCCGATAAACCGAAGTGCTGAATTTTTCTACTAGGCTGATAGCCATACAGCATTAGGCGGGTCGAGCGCGGCGCACTTCTTGCTTTGATGCTGACATTCGCCGCATTCCGTCAAGGACGTGGCACGGCTCGATTGAGGTGTTGCATGACTGGAGTACTCAGTCCTGGGGTACGGGTGCTGGAGCGATTCAGTTTCGCCCGGAAATTCCAACTGCTGTTTCTGCTGTTCTTCCTGCCACTGGCCTATGCCCTGTGGATCATCGGCAACACCTACCTGGAGCGGCTGCGGCTGATCGATGGCGAACAGGGCGGCATGCGCAGCGTCCAGGCCCTGGGGGCTGTGCAGCAGGCACTGGTCGAGCAGCGGACCTTGCTGGCACGCTGGAAGGGCACCGAAAAAGCGGCGCTGCCCCTGTTGCAACAGAGTGCCGGTCCCCTCGATCAGGCCCTGGAGCAGGCGGACATGCAACTGCAAAGCGAGCCGCTGAGCGCCCAGGCCAGTCAGCAGTTTGACGCGCTGCGGGCTTCCCGTGGCGAGCTCGGCGCCGACATGCTGGCCAAGGTGCCCCTGCCGGACGCCCTGGAGCGTTACCAAAAAACCCTGTTGCAGCTCCTGGCGTTGCGTGAACAGGTAGCAACCGACAGCGGCTTGATCCTCGATCCCAAGCTGGACAGCTACCTGATGATGGAGCAGTTGACCTATACCCTGCCGCGGCTGGTGGAGCAGTTGGGCATATTCGCCAGCCAGGGCTATGGCGCCGTGGTGTCGCAGCATTTCACCCTGCAGAGCCGGGTGCTGATGCGTGACCTGCGCCGCGCCCTGGAAGAGTCCCGCAGCCAGTTGACCAAGGCCCAGACCACCCTGGGCCATGAGTCGCCAATGCTGATGAAGCAGCTGCAGGAGCCTTTCGCCCGGGCGCAGCAGGGGCTGGACGGTTTTTTCCGGGAAATCGACCGCGACATGTTCGAGGCCGCGCCCATGACCCTGACACCGGCCGAATTCATTCAGCGCATCGAGACCCTGCAACGGGAGCTGAGCGGCTTGCAGCAGGCGCTCTATCAGCAATTCGCCGAGCGCCTGGGCGACTATCGGGAGCGGACGCTGCAGAGCATGATCGAGGTGGTCGGTGCCTTCAGCGCGCTGACCCTGCTGGCGCTCTATGTCTTGCTCTGCCTGAATGCCTCGATCCGTCGCAGCACCGCCAGCATCATCCAGGCGGCCGAAGGGCTGCGTGCCGGCGACCTGCGGGTGAGCATGGCGGTGCATGGCCAGGATGACCTGGCGCGCATCGCCGAATCGCTGAATGCCGCAGTGCTGCAATTGCGCGGTTCGCTGCAGGGGGTCAACCAGGAAAGCCAGCAGCTCGGCGGCACCGTGCAACTGCTCAATGCCCAGGCCCAGAGCGCCCTCGACGCGGTGGAACAGCAGCAGGGGCAGATGAGCCAGATCGCCACCGCGGCCACCGAAATGGCGGCCACGGCCCAGAGCGTCGCGGAAAGTTGCGAGCAGGCAGCCCAGGATGCCGGGCATACCCGCGAAATCGCCATGCAGAGCAACCAGCGCAGCACCCGCACCAGCGCCAGCATGCGCCAGCTAAGCGCCCGCCTGGGCGATACCTCGGCGACCTTGCGGCAATTGCGTGAGCAGACCCAGCAGATCACCCGCATCGTCGATGTGATCAAGGGCATCGCCGAACAGACCAACCTGCTGGCCCTGAATGCGGCCATCGAGGCGGCCCGCGCCGGCGAGCAGGGCCGCGGCTTCGCGGTGGTCGCGGACGAGGTGCGCAGCCTGTCCAAGCGCACCCAGGATTCGACCCAGGAAATCGCCCAGACGGTCGGCGACCTGCAGAAGGTGGTGGGCCAGGCCGTGGACATGATGGAGGAGGCCTTCCGCCAGGCCGACGGCGATGTCGGCAGTGTGCTGGCCATGGGCGAAGACCTGGAAGGCATCGCCGAGTCGGTGCAGCGAGTCAGCGACCGCCTGGCGCAGATCGCCACCGCCGCCGAGCAGCAGGCGGCCACGGCCGATGAGGTCAGCGGCAATATCCAGCAGGTCGACCAGGCCGCCGGGCACCTGCTCGACGGTGCCAAGGCCGTCAGCGTCGCCGCCGAACAGTTGCGCCGCGGCAGCGAGGGCCTGGAGCAGAATACCGGACGCTTCCAGCTGGGCTGAGGCTTGACCTGGCCTCGGCGCTGGCCCAGGCTGCTGGCCGATATTGATGCCAGCCGCCGCAGGACGCCCATGCCGCACATTCTGATAGTCGAAGATGAAGCCGCCATCGCCGACACCCTGATCTATGCCCTGCAAAGCGAGGGTTTCACCACCACCTGGCTGAGCCTGGCCGGTGAGGCCCTGGCCTTGCTGGAGCGGCAACCGGCCGACCTGGTGATACTGGATGTCGGCCTGCCGGATATCAGCGGCTTCGAGGCCTGCAAGCGCCTGCGGCGTTTTTCCGAGGTGCCGGTAATTTTTCTCACAGCCCGGGACGCCGAGATCGACCGGGTGGTGGGGCTGGAGATCGGTGCCGACGACTATGTGGTCAAACCCTTCAGCCCGCGGGAAGTGGCGGCCCGGGTCAAGGTCATTCTCAAACGGGTGGCGCCGCGCCCGGCACCGGTCGAGCCGCCCAGCGGCCCATTCCGGGTGGACGAAGAACGGGTGCAGATCCATTACCGCGACCAGTTGCTGAGCCTGACCCGCCACGAATTTCGCCTGCTGCAACACCTGCTGGCCCGGCCCGAACGGGTCTTCAGCCGCGAGCAATTGCTCGACGCCCTGGGGGTCGCGGCCGAAGCCGGCTATGAGCGCAGCATCGACAGCCATATCAAGAGCCTGCGGGCCAAGCTGCGCCTGGTGACCGCCGACGCCGAGCCGATCCAGACCCACCGTGGCCTGGGCTACAGCCTGAGTCTGGTCTGATGCCACTGGGTATCCGTATCTTCCTGGTGTACTTCCTGTTCGTCGGGCTGGCCGGTTATTTCGTGCTGAGCACCGTGATGGAGGAGATCCGTCCCGGCGTGCGCCAGTCCACCGAGGAGACCCTGGTCGACACGGTCAACCTGCTGGCGGAAATCCTGCGCGAGGAGGTCAAGGCCGGCACCCTCGACCAGAGTCGCCTGCCCGCGTTGTTCCGCGCCTATGGCCAACGCCAGCCCCAGGCCGAGATCTGGGGCGTGCGCAAGAGCCAGGTCAACCACCGCATCTATGTCACCGATGCCCGGGGCGTGGTGCTGCTCGATTCCAGCGGGGCCGACCTGGGCCGCGATTACTCGCGCTGGAACGATGTCTACCTGACCCTGAAGGGGCAGTACGGTGCCCGCTCGACCCGGGAAGATCCAGAGGATCCGGAGTCCTCGGTGATGTACGTGGCGGCGCCGATCAAGGATGGCGAGCGCATCATAGGGGTGGTCTCGGTGTCCAAGCCGAGCCGCTCCCTGCAACCCTATATCGAACGCTCGCAACGGCGCCTGGCCTGGCTCGGCAGCGGGCTGATCGTGCTCGGCCTGCTGATCGGCGGCCTGCTGTCCTGGTGGCTGAGCGGTTCGCTGCGCCGGCTGACCCGTTATGCCCAGGCGGTCAGCGCCGGCCAGCGCGCCGAACTGCCGCAACTGCGTGGCGGCGAACTGGCGCAGCTGGCCCAGGCGGTGCAGAAGATGCGCACCGAGCTGGAAGGCAAGGCCTATGTCGAGCGTTATGTACACACCCTGACCCATGAGTTGAAGAGCCCGCTGGCGGCCATTCGCGGCGCGGCGGAACTGCTGCAGGGCGAGATGCCCGAGCTTCAGCGGCTGCGCTTCGTCGGCAACATCGACACGGAAAGCGCCCGGCTGCAGCAACTGATCGAGCGTCTGCTGAACCTGGCCCAGGTCGAACAGCGCCAGGGCCTGGAGGAACAGGTCGAGGTGCCGTTGCGCGCCCTGGCCGAGGAACTGCTGCAGGCTCAGGCGGCGCGTATCCAGAGCGCCGGCCTGACGGTCGACAACGCCATTCCAGCGGCGCTGACCGCCCGAGGCGAACGCTTTTTGTTGCGCCAGGCCCTGGCCAACCTGCTGGATAACGCCCTGGACTTCACCCCGGCCGCTGGCCGGCTGCGCTTCGATGGCGAGTGTACGAATGGCCAGGTGCGGCTCGAGCTGTTCAACCAGGGCGAGGCCATTCCCGACTATGCCCTGCCACGCCTGACCGAGCGCTTCT
Organism: Pseudomonas sp.; assembly: GCA_035290985.1. Lineage (GTDB taxonomy): Bacteria > Pseudomonadota > Gammaproteobacteria > Pseudomonadales > Pseudomonadaceae > Aquipseudomonas. Next base: position 21,307 of record DATDTH010000611.1, read on the forward strand.
ACTCCCTGCCGCGCCCCGGCACCGGTCGCAAGAGCACCGGCCTGGGCCTGAATTTCGTCCAGGAAGTGGCGCAGTTGCACGGCGGCGGGCTGCAGGTGGTCAATGTCGAGGGCGGCGTGCGGGTCAGCCTGAGCCTGCCCTGCGCCTGAACGGGTGGCTGTGGGAAAAATCTTCCGGCTGAAATTTTTCACCCTGCTGCGCTCGTGAAAATTCCCAAGTGCTGCTACAACAGGAAAGCCAAATCGGGCCAAGTCGGGCTAAACCGGGAAGCGGGAAGAAAGAACATGAAATCAGTCGCGGAAATTCTCAGATCCAAACCCCACGCCTTCGTCCACAGCGTCGGCCCCGACGACTCGGTGCTCGATGCGGTCAAGTTGATGGCCGAGAAGGGTATCGGTGCCCTGGTGGTGCTGCACAATGGCCGCTTGGTGGGGATCGTCAGCGAGCGCGACTACGCGCGCAAGGTCGCGTTGCTGGAGCGTTCGGCCTTCGGTGCCAAGGTCAGCGAAATCATGACCGCCGATGTGATCACGGTCGGCCCACGGCACACGACCAAGCAGTGCATGCAACTGATGACCGATCGCCATCTGCGTCACCTGCCGGTGCTGGCCGAGGGCGAGTTGATCGGCCTGTTGTCGATCGGCGACCTGGTCAAGCAGACCATCGCCGAGCAGGAGAGCCTGATCCAGCAACTGGAACAATATATCCGCGGCGAGTAGAGGTGTTGCATTCGATGTAGGGGCGGATTTATCCGCCATAGGCGCATCAGGCGAATGAATTGGCCCCTACACACAATTTCCACCCAGTCTCCATCGTCCGGCCATAGAGGCCCCATGGGCATGCCGCACTCTTCGGGTCATTGACCGACCGAGGAGAACCGTTTCATGAACCGCAACCTGCTACTCAAGCTCGCTGCTATCGCGCTGTTGATCCTGCTGCTGATGGTTCCGATCCTGTTGATCGACGGGGTGATCGAGGAACGCCAGGACCTGCGCGATCAGGTGCTGCAGGACATCGCCCGCAGCTCCAGCTATAGCCAGCAACTCACCGGGCCGCTGATCGTGGTGCCCTACCGCAAGACGGTGCGCGAATGGACCTTCGACAAGGTCGCCCAGCAACGGGTGCTGGAAGAGAAGCAGTTCAGCGGCCGGCTGTATTTCCTGCCGGAAACCTTCGTGCTCGAGGGCGAGGTGAACACCGAGGTGCGCCGCCGCGGCATCTACCAGGCGCGGCTGTATCACGCCACTAACGCCATCAGCGGGCACTTCGAGCTGCCGGCACAGTTGGGAATTACCGAGGACTTCGCCGACTACCGCTTCGAGCAGCCGCTGCTGGCCTTCGGCATCAGCGATATCCGCGGCATCGGCAATGCCCTCAAGCTGAGCCTGAACGGCCAGAGCCTGAATTTCCAGCCGGGTACCCAGGTCGGCCTGCTGGGTAATGGCGTGCATGCGCCCTTACCGTTGTTGAACGGTCTGGAGCCGGTCCGCCTGGACTACGCCTTCGAGCTGAAGCTGCAGGGCAGCGAGCAGTTCAGCCTCACCCCGGTCGGCCGCGATAGCCGGGTCACGCTCAAGTCCAGCTGGCCGCACCCGAGTTTCAGCGGCGAATTCCTGCCGGTGAAACGACGCATCGACGACCAGGGCTTCAGCGCGGACTGGCAGACCAGTTTCTTCGCCACCAACCTGGAAGAGGCACTGCAGCAGTGCGTCGCTGAAATCCAATGCGATGACTTCAAAGGCCGCACCTTCGGCGTCAATTTCATCGACCCGGTGGACCAGTACCTGAAGAGCGACCGGGCGATCAAATACGCCCTGCTGTTTATCGCCCTGACCTTCGCCGGCTTCTTCCTCTTCGAGGTGCTCAAGCGCCTATCCGTACACCCGATCCAGTACGGCCTGGTGGGCATGTCGCTGGCCCTGTTCTACCTGCTGCTGCTCTCGCTCTCCGAGCACCTGGGGTTCGCACTGGCCTATGGGCTGTCGGCCGGTGCCTGCGTGTTGCTGATCGGCTTCTACGTCACCCATGTGCTGCACAGCTGGGCCCGCGGCCTGGGTTTCACCGCGGGGCTGGCGGCGCTCTACGGGATGCTCTACGGCCTGCTCAGCGCCGAGGATTACGCGCTGCTGATGGGCTCGCTGCTGGTGTTCGGCCTGTTGACCTGCGTGATGGTGCTGACCCGCAAGCTGGACTGGTATGGCCTGGGCAAGAGCGAAGTCACCAGCCACCCGACGGCCTGATGCCCCAGGCGTGGCGCCTGCCGCGCCCCCTATGGAGATTGGATAATGAGACAGCTGCTGCAGTTTTCCGCCTGCCTGGCCGTGGGCGCCTTTATCGCGTTGTTGGCCCTGGTCGGCCTGATGTTCACCCACTCCTTCGGGTTGATCGATGGCCTTCTGCTGACCGGCAAACCCCTGGCCGCCCTGGCCCTGAGCCTGTTGCCCGATGCCTTCTGGCAGGGCCTGAGCGGTGTGCAAGGCGCGGCGCAGAATGCCTCGGTGCAGTCTTTCCTGCAGCTCTGCGCGGCCCTCGGGCAGGTGGCCTTACTGCTGGCGGCCGGGTTGTTCCGCTGGTGCTGCTGGCGATGAGCGGGCACCTGGGATTGCGCGAGGACGCCCGGGTGGGCCAGTGGCTGGCGCTGCGAATCAAGGCGCTGTTTCCGCCGCGCCAACCGGGTCGGGTGGGACGGTCGGCGCCAGGCGAGCCACGACCGATTCGGGCCTGAGGGTGGCTCAGGCCGGCGGTTGGGTGGCGAGCAGGGACGGCCGCTGGCCGATCTCGGCATACCAGGTCGCCAGCTGCGGGCAGGTCGCGCGCCAGTCCAGTTCGGGCTGGCGCAGGTCCAGGTAGCCCAGCAGGCAGGCCACGCCTATGGCGGCGATATCGAAGCGCTCGCCCAGCTCGCTGGCGGCCTCGCGTTCCAGCTGCGCCAGGCCACGGTCGATCTTGTCCTGCTGGGCGGCGAGCCAGGCATCCCAGCGTTTTTCGACTGGGCGCAGGAAGCTTTCGTAGCGGCGCAGCACCGCCGCATCCAGCAGGGCGTCGGCCAGGGAGGCCCGGGTCAGGCAGCGCCAGCGTGCCGGACCATCCCGGGGAATCAGCGGCGCGCCGCCATGCTGTTGATCCAGGTAGTCGCAGATCACCCGGCTGTCGTGCAGCACGCTGCCGTCGTCCAGGCGCAGGGCGGGGATCTTGCCGGCGGGGTTGCCGGCATTCAGCGTGGCGTCCGGACTCACCGGGCTCAGCTGCACTTCCTGCAGGCTCACCTGGTCGAGCTGACCGGTTTCGAGCAGCACCACCATCACCTTGCGCACGAAGGGGGAAGTGGGCGAATAGAAGAGGGTCATGGGGTGCATGGCAGGGGCTCCGTGATTGATGCGCCGAGCCTAGCAGAACCGGCGACGTCAGAGGGCGTGGCTTTGCTGCCGGCGGCGGCGCTGGGACAGGCGCTGGTCGAGTTCCCGTAGCGAGTCCAGGCCCTGGCGGCGGGCCTGGCTGAACAGGATCAGTGCCAGCTCCGCGGTGACCAGGGCGTCGGCGCAGGCGCTGTGGCGTTGCTGCGCCTGCAGGCCGAAATGCCCGGTCCAGTCGTCCAGTCCGCCGTGGCGGAAATGCACGCCGGGGTTGAGCAGGGGCGCCAGTTCGGCCACATCGAGGAAGGGGTGTTGCAGGCGATGACCCAGGCTTTGTTTCAGGGCGCGGGCGAGCATGCGCTGGTCGAATGGCGCATGAAAGGCCAGCAGCGGGCTGTCGCCAAGAAATTCCATGAACTCCAGCAGGGCGTGCGCCGGGTCACGGCCGGCGGCGATGGCGCTGGGCCCCAGGCCGTGGATCAGCACGCTGGAGCTGACCCGATGGCCGGGCTGTTGCAGGGTGCAATCGAACTGCTGGCCCAGGTCGATGGCGCCGTCCTCGATCACCACCGCGCCTATGGACAGCACCTGGTCGCGCTGGGTGTTCAGCCCGCTGGTTTCCAGGTCGAGTACGACCAGGCGTTGCAGGCGCAAGGGACCGTCATCGAGGGGCGCGGCGACCGGCAGGGCCGCCAGGCGCTCACGTTGGGCGGCACCGAGGGTCGGCGCGCAGGGCTTCCACCAGCGCAGCAGGCTCATAGCTGGTAACGCAGCGCGAGGCTGCCCTGCAGGCGCTGGGCCTGGCGAAAGGACTCGCGCAGGATGCGCCGGTCCAGTTGGTTGAGGCTGTCCGGGTCGATGCGGTTGGAGTAGGGACTGCCCTGGCGCGCCTGCTGCTGGTGCAGTTGCAGGCGGGTCTGCTGGATGAAGTGGTAGGCCTCTTCATAGGCGGCGCCGTCCAGGGCCTCTATCACCTCATGCTTGACTAACTGGCGTAGGCGCTCGAGGGTGTTGCAGGCACCGATGCCGTGGGCCAGAGCGAGCAGCCGGGCGCCGTCGACGAAGGGTGTGAGGCCCTGCACCTTGAGGTCCAGGGTGTCCTTCTCGACGCCCTTGCGCGCCACCACGAAGTCGCGCAAGCGTCCCACCGGCGGGCGCTGGCGCAGGGCATTCTCGGCGAGCATGCGCTGGAACAGGCGGTTGTCGGCAACCTCGGCGAGGAAGTCGGACCGCAACTGCTCGCAGCCCTGCTCCGGGCCCCAGACCCCGCGCAGGTCGAAATAGATGCTGGAGGCCAGCAGGTTTTCCGGGCTGGCCTCGCGGACGAAGCCGCTGAAACGCCGGCCCCACTCCGCGCGGGACAGGCAGAGTTCCGGGTTGCCGGCCATGATCCGGCCCTTGCACAGGCTGAAACCGCACAGGGCCAGGGCCTGGTTGATATGGTTCGCCAGGGGCAGCAGGCGACCGCGAAACTGCGCCGCCTCGACCGCATCCGCGGCCTCGAACAGGATGCCGTTGTCCTGGTCGGTGTGCAGGGTCTGCTCGCGACGGCCCTCGCTGCCGAAACACAGCCAGGTGAAGGGCACGCCGGGATCGCCCAGCTGCTCCAGGC
>DATDTH010000612.1:0-8834 GCA_035290985.1 Pseudomonas sp.
GGCTGTTGGTGTGCAGGAAGGGGCGGGCCCATTTCATGCTGTCCCAGGCGATGGTTTCCTCCTGGCCGTCGCGCGTCAGGGCCAGTACGCCGCTTTTTTCCACCTGGGTCACGATGGCGGGTTCGAGGCCGCTCATGGGCCTCTGCTTGGCCAGTTCGAGCAGCCATGCTTCCCGGGTCATGCCAGGCAGGCGGGTCTCGGGGCCGCGGTAGCCGTGACGTTGATCGTAGGCCTGGAGGCCTTGGTGTAGAGCTGTATTGGCGGCTTCCTGGAGGTCGCTGGGCACTGTGGTGGTGACATGGAAGCCTTCGGTGTAGGCCTCGCTGCCATAGCGGCCGACCATTTCGGCACGGACCATTTCGGCCACGTAGGGGGCGTCGAGCTCCGGTGTTTGAATGTGATAGCTGGCATCGACGGGCTCATCCAGGGCTGCCTGGTAGCGCGCCTGGTCGATTTTGCCCAGCTTGAGCATGCGCCCGAGAATCCAGTCGCGGCGTTCCTGGGCGCGGGTCGGATTGACCAGGGGGTTGAAGCGCGAAGGGGCTTTCGGCAGACCGGCAATCATCGCCAGTTGGGCCAGGCTGAGCTCGCGAATGGGTTTGCCGTAGTAGACCTGGGCGGCGGCTTCGATGCCGTAGGCGCGATGGCCCAGGTAGATCTTGTTTACGTAGAGTTCGAGGATCTCGTTCTTGCTCAGCTCGCGTTCGATCTGCAGGGCCAGGAGAATTTCGCTGGTTTTGCGCGAGAAGCTGCGTTCGCTGGACAGGAAGAAATTCTTCGCTACCTGCATGGTGATGGTGCTGCCGCCGGATTGAATCTGTCCGCTTTTCAATAATTGCGTGGCAGCACGCATCAGGCTGGTAAGGTCGACGCCATAATGATTGGCGAAATTGTCGTCTTCGGCAGCCAGCAGGGCCATGATGAAATCTTGGGGGATGTCGGCGAATTTGATCGGCGAGCGGCGCATCTCGCCGAATTCGGCGATCAGCTTGGCATCGCTGCTGTAGACCCGCAGCGGGATCTGCAGTTGAATGCGGCGCAGGGACTCGACGGATGGGAGGCCGGGGCTAAGATAGAGGAAGGCGCCGCTGAAACTGAGCAACAGCCCGCAAAAAACGGCAACGAAGGACCACCAGAAAAACTTCAGCAGGCGCATCAAGGTTCGTGGATTTCCAGATAAAAGAATGGGTTAAGCGGTAGGCAATGCGAAAAGGGGAAAACTGTTCACATTATAAGCGCTTTTTTTCCTAGGTAGCCATTTGCGCTTATGTCAAGACTGTTATTTAATGTGGAAAAACATAAATAGTCCGTAAGTCGCGGATGCCAATAGGAAATCGGTCGTGCTAGGGCTCTTCAATAAGAAAGCGAATACGCTTCTGGGGATCGATATCAGTTCGACCTCGGTCAAGCTTCTGGAATTGAGTCGCTCGGGAAGCCGCTACAAGGTAGAGGCCTACGCTGTCGAGCCGCTTCCCTCAAACGCAGTGGTCGAGAAGAATATCGCCGACCTGGAAGGTGTGGGGCAGGCATTGTCTCGCCTGCTGGCCAAGGCCAAGACCGGTGTGAAAACCGTGGCGGTGGCGGTGGCCGGCTCCGCGGTGATCACCAAGACGATCGAGATGGAGGCGGGGCTTTCCGACGATGAGTTGGAGAACCAGCTGAAGATCGAGGCGGATCAGTACATCCCTTACCCGCTCGAAGAGGTTGCGATCGACTTCGAGGTCCAGGGGCCTTCGGCGCGCAGTACGGACCGGGTCGATGTATTGCTGGCAGCCTGTCGCAAGGAAAACGTCGAGGTTCGCGAAGCGGCGCTGGCCTTGGCCGGGTTGACCGTCAAGGTCGTCGATGTCGAGGCCTATGCCCTCGAGCGCGCCTATGGTCTGCTGGCGGCGCAACTGGGCAGTGGTCATGACGAGCTGACCGTGGCGCTGGTGGACATAGGCGCGACCATGACCACCTTGAGCGTGCTGCACAACGGCAAGACCATCTATTCCCGTGAGCAACTCTTCGGCGGCAAGCAGTTGACCGAGGAGATTCAGCGCCGTTATGGCCTGTCGGTCGAAGAGGCAGGCTTGGCCAAGAAGCAGGGCGGTCTTCCGGACGATTATGAGAGTGAAGTGCTGCAGCCCTTCAAGGACGCCGTGGTGCAGCAGGTTTCCCGCTCGCTGCAATTCTTCTTCGCCGCTGGCCAGTTCAACGATGTCGATTACATCCTGTTGGCGGGAGGCACCGCGTCCATTCCTGATCTCGATCGCTTGATCCAGCAGAAGATCGGCACGCCGACCATGGTGGCCAACCCCTTCGCCGATATGGCGCTGAGTGGCAAAGTCAATGCAGGTGCCCTGGCGAGTGATGCGCCGGCCCTGATGATTGCCTGCGGCCTGGCGATGAGGAGTTTTGACTGATGGCACGAATTAACCTTCTTCCCTGGCGCGAACAGCTTCGCGAGGAGCGCAAACAGCGCTTTCTGGTGACTCTGGCCGGTGTCCTTATCGTTGCTGCGGGTACGGTTTTTCTCGGTGACCAATACCTCAATGGTGCCATCGAGCAGCAGAATGCCCGCAATGACTATGTGCGCAAAGAAATCGCCGTGCTGGATGCGCGGATCAAGGAGATCAAGGAGCTCAAAGCTCGCCGTCAGCAATTGTTGGAGCGCATGAAGATCATCCAGGATCTGCAGGGTAACCGTCCAATCATCGGACGCATCTTCGATCAGTTTGCCCGCACCCTGCCGGATGGCGTGTATTTCAGTAACTTGAAAATGGCCGGTAAAAAAATCTCAATAGAGGGGGCTGCCGAGTCGAATAACCGGGTCTCGAATTTGATGCGCAATCTGGATGGTTCGGAATGGCTTAACGGTTCGACCCTTAATCAGGTGAAGGCCACAACCGCAGGTGCCGTCGATCAAGCCAACGTATTCCAGTTGACCGTGCAGCAAACCCAGCCTTCAGTCGAAGCGGGAGGAGTCAAACCATGAGCCTGTCTGCATCCCTGGAAAATTTGCGTAAAGTCGAGTTGAGTGAGCTTGATATCAATAATCTGGGTTCCTGGCCGGGGCCTGTTAAAGTCATTGCCTGTTTCCTGGTACTGGTCGTGGTATTGGCGCTGGGCTACAACTTCCATCTGAAGGATCTGCAGGCGCAGCTAGACCGACAGCGCGGCGAAGAGGTGACGCTTAAGGAACAGTTCTCGACCAAGGCCTTTCAGGCTGCCAATCTGGATGCCTACAAGGAGCAGATGAAGGAAATGCAGGTGTCCTTCGGTGCGCTCTTGCGCCAACTGCCGAGCGATACCGAGGTGCCTGGACTGCTGGAAGATATTACCCGTACTGGCCTGGGCAGTGGTCTCGAGTTCGAGGAAATCAAGTTGCTACCTGAGGTGGCGCAGCAGTTCTATATCGAATTGCCCATCCAGATATCGGTTGTGGGTGCCTACCATGATCTGGGTACCTTCGTCAGTGGTGTGGCCAGTTTGCCGCGGATCGTCACTCTGCATGACTTCGAGATCAAACCGATAAGTGCTGAGAGCGCTTCGAAGCTGCGTATGAGTATAGTCGCCAAGACCTACCGCTATAATGAAAAAGATAATCAGGGGGTGCGGAAATGATCTCTTCCCGCCTGCTGTCATGTGGTTTGATGATTCTCGCTCTAACTGGTTGTGGTGCGGCTAACGATTTCAATGATCTGCAGTCTTATATGGATGAAGTGCGTGCCCGGCCCAAGGGTTCCATCGAGCCGCTGCCGAAATTTCAAGCCTATGAGGCCTTCACATATAGCGCCGCAGCCCTGCGCAGCCCTTTTCAGCCGCCGATCAAGATCGATTTGCTGGCGAAGCAGAAGGGTTCGCAAAAAGTTAAGCCAGATGAGGCTCGTATCAAACAGTTTCTTGAAGGCTTCAATATCGAGGTCTTCGAGATGGTGGGAACTTTGTCCAAAGACGGAGCAGTGTTCGCCTTGGTAAGTGGCGCCGGAGGGGTGCATCGGGTCAAGGTGGGAGACTATCTGGGACGCAATCACGGTCGAATCCTGGCCGTCAATGAGGCGGCTATCGAAGTGATTGAAATCGTCCCTGATGGTGAGGGAGGTTGGCTTGAACGGCCTCGTAGTCTCTCTTTAAAGGAGCGCTCCTAATCGGGCGGGGTGAATATGCAGAATAATGACCGGACTACACAACGGAACCTGAGAATGAATAGCTCCTTTTCGCGCCTTGGCCTTTCTGTTTTAGCGGCACTCCTGTCGCCCTCTTTGTTGGCGGCTGACTTGCAGGCGCTGGATGTGGCGGCTTTGCCGGGTGATCGAATAGAGTTGAAGCTGACATTCGATGAGCCGGTAGTGGCTCCCCGCGGCTACACCATCGAACAGCCTGCGCGCATTGCCCTGGATTTGCCGGGCGTGGTCAACAAGCTGGGTGAAAAGAATCGAGAGTTGGGTGTCGGCAATGCGCGTAGTGTCACCCTGGTCGAGGCGAAGGATCGCACCCGGATGATCATCAATCTGACCAATCTGGCGCAGTACAATACTCGGGTCGAAGGTAATCATCTATTTGTGGTGGTGGGTGATGGAGCTGCCAGCGTAGTGAGTGCTGTGCGTGCCGAGCCTGCACCGGTCGCCAGTCAGCCGATTAAGGCTTATGTGCCGGTCGGGCGCGCCATCAGTAATATCGATTTTCAGCGAGGGGAGCAGGGCGAGGGTAATGTCGTTATCGAACTCTCCGATCCTAGCGTCAGTCCCGATATTCAGGAGGTGGGTGGCAAGATTCGGGTGGATTTCGCCAAGACCCAGTTGCCTGAGCCCCTGCGTGTGCGGCTGGATGTGAAGGATTTCGCAACCCCAGTTCAGTTCGTCAATGCGGCCAGTACCTCGGATAAGGCCAGTATCACCATAGAACCAACAGGTCTATACGATTATCTGGCGTTTCAAACTGACAATAAGCTGACAATCAGCATCAAGCCCTTGTCCGTGGAAGATTCCGAAAAGCGTAAAGCTCAGAGCTTTGCCTATACAGGTGAAAAACTGTCGTTAAACTTCCAGGATATTGATGTGCGTTCGGTGCTGCAGTTGATTGCGGATTTCACAGACCTTAACTTGGTGGCCAGCGATACGGTGCAGGGCAATATTACCCTGCGCTTGCAGAATGTGCCCTGGGATCAGGCTCTTGACTTGGTGCTGAAAACCAAAGGTTTGGACAAGCGCAAGGTAGGTAACGTGCTGTTGGTAGCGCCAGCCGACGAGATCGCGGCCCGTGAGCGTCAGGAGCTCGAGTCGCAGAAGCAAATCGCCGAATTAGCGCCGTTGCGTCGTGAGCTGATTCAGGTCAATTACGCCAAGGCGGCCGATATGGCCAAGCTCTTTCAGTCAGTTACCGGGGTGGATGGTCAGACCAGTGAGCGTGGTTCTATCACCATTGACGACAGAACCAATAGCATCATCGCTTACCAGACCCAGGATCGACTGGATGAATTGCGTCGTATTGTCGTGCAGCTGGATATTCCAGTCCGTCAGGTCATGATCGAGGCGCGCATCGTCGAGGCTAACGTCGATTACGATAAGAGTTTAGGCGTGCGTTGGGGGGGGAATCTTTGGTCCACAGACAACAAATGGAATACATGGGGTAACGGTGGCAATTTGGGGGTTGCAGATGATCCTGATGCCCAGGGCAAGCCAGGGGATGATGATTTCATTCCTTCCAGAACCGTTGGGCGGTTCCCTGGCATACCAGAGGTTCCGTTGAATAGTCCCTACGTTGATCTGGGGGTGAAAGCTGCCACTTCTGGTATAGGTATTGGCTTTATCACCGACAATGCAATGTTGGACCTGCAGTTGTCGGCGATGGAAAAAACGGGTGATGGTGAGGTGGTTTCCCAGCCTAAGGTGGTTACCTCGGACAAGGAAACGGCCAAGATCCTAAAGGGCTCGGAGATCCCTTATCAGGAGGCCAGCTCTAGCGGTGCGACTACGACCTCGTTTAAGGAGGCGGCACTTTCTCTTGAGGTGACTCCGCAAATTACACCTGATAATCGTATTATTATGGAAGTCAAGGTTACGAAAGATGCCCCGGATTTTTCTCGGGTGTTGAATGGGGTGCCACCTATCAATAAAAATGAAGTCAATGCGAAGGTATTGGTCAGTGATGGCGAGACCATTGTCATAGGTGGCGTATTTTCCAATACTCAGGTTAAATCTGTTGAGAAGGTTCCTTTCCTGGGGGATCTTCCCTACCTAGGGCGCATATTCCGGCGGGATCTTGTACAGAATAGTAAGACCGAGTTGCTGGTCTTCCTCACGCCGCGGATCATGAACAACCAGGCCATAGCCGTGAGTCGTTGATTTGCTGCGTAATCTGATACTGGTAGGCCCGATGGGAGCAGGCAAGAGCACCATCGGGCGTTTGCTGGCCAAGGAGCTGCGTTTTCCGTTCAAGGATTCGGACAAGGAAATCGAGCAGCGCACCGGTGCGAATATTCCCTGGATCTTCGATGTGGAGGGTGAGCAGGGTTTTCGCGAGCGCGAGCAGGCGGTGATCGAGGCGCTCTGCGAGTTGGAGGGCGTGGTTTTGGCCACCGGTGGCGGCGCGGTGATGCGTCCCGAAAATCGCTGCGCGCTGCGCGGCGGTGGTCGGGTGGTGTACCTGCATGCCTCGGTCGACCAGCAGCTCGATCGCACCTCTCGCGACCGCAATCGACCCCTGTTGCGCACCCAGAACCCGGGCAAGGTATTGGCCGAGTTGATGGCGATCCGTGATCCGCTCTACCGTGAAATCGCCGATCTGGTGGTGGAAACCGACGAGCGACCGCCGCGTCTGGTCGTGCAGGAAATTCTTGAGCGGCTGGAAGCCTTGCCTCCCCGCTAACAGGCCGTTGAAAATTGTAGGCGAGGCAGTAGAGACAAGGCCTGGGCGGCCCCGCAAAAAAGGCGAGGAAGCGTACTGGGCTCCCATCCGAGCTTGCTCTTAACGTCGTATCGGCAACGCAGGTAGTTTTTCAATAGCCTGCTAAAGCGCAGGGCGATCTGCGCTATTCTATTGCCCTTTCTTATGGGGGCCCTATGCAGACTCTTCAGGTCGAACTCGGCGAACGCAGTTACCCGATCCATATCGGCACGGGTCTCCTTGCGCGTGCCGAGCTTTTCACGCCGCATATCAGTGGACGGCAGGTGGCGATAGTCACCAATGAAACCGTAGCGCCTCTGTATCTGGAGACGCTGACCCGGGCGCTGGCGGGTTTCGAGCTGACGACTGTGGTCTTGCCCGATGGCGAAGCCTTCAAAACCTGGGAAACCCTGCAAAGCATCTTCGATGGCCTGCTGACGGCTCGCCATGATCGTACGACCACAGTGATCGCCTTGGGTGGTGGTGTGATCGGCGATATGGCCGGGTTTGCCGCATCCTGCTACCAGCGCGGTGTCGACTTCCTCCAGGTGCCGACCACCCTACTGTCCCAGGTCGATTCCTCGGTGGGGGGCAAGACCGGCATCAACCATCCCCTGGGCAAGAACATGGTCGGTGCCTTCTACCAGCCCAAAGCGGTGTTGATCGATACCTCGACCCTGGGTACCTTGCCGCCGCGTGAGCTGTCCGCCGGCTTGGCCGAGGTGATCAAGTACGGGCTGATTTGCGATGAGCCCTTTCTCGGCTGGCTGGAAGTCCACATGCCCGCGCTTCTGGCGCTGGAGCCGCAGGTGCTGACCGAGGCGATCGAGCGCTCCTGCGCGGCCAAGGCGCGGGTGGTGGGCGCCGATGAGCGTGAATCCGGGGTGCGCGCCACGCTAAATCTCGGTCACACCTTCGGTCATGCCATCGAGACCCATATGGGCTATGGCGTCTGGCTACATGGTGAGGCGGTGGCCGCGGGAACCGTGATGGCGCTGGAGATGTCCAGGCGCCTGGGTTGGCTGGGCGCCGCGGAGCGTGATCGCGGTATCCGCCTGCTGCAGGCCGCCGGCCTGCCCGTGGTGCCGCCCCGGGAGATGACGCCGGAACACTTCCTCGAACATATGGCGGTTGACAAGAAAGTGATAGCTGGCCGTTTGCGCCTGGTACTTTTGGCGCGTATGGGTGCGGCCGTGGTGACTGGCGATTTCCCCCGCGAAATTTTAGAGGCCACCCTGAGTGCGGACTACAGCGCCCTGGTGGATCAGCTTAGTGAGCAATGAGAACCCCATGACCAGTTTGCATGCCGACGAGGCCTTTCTCGGCCATTACCAGTTCAGTCACGATCCCTTCGCCGCGCGCGTGCCGGGCTTCAAGTTCTTTCCTGCGCAGCGTAAACCGGTGCTCGGGCAGTTGCACCATCTGGCGCGTTACAGCCAGTTGTTGCTGGTGGTCAGCGGCCCGGAGGGCAGTGGCAAGACCTTGCTGCGCCAGGCGCTGGTGGCCAGCACGAACAAGCAGGCGGTGCATAACCTGGTGGTGTCCGCCCGGGGTGCCGCCGATCCGGCGGCGCTGCTCAAGCTGATCGCCCAGGGCCTGGGTGCGACCCAGGCCAGCGTTGCAACCATCCTGGCGCGGGTCGGGCAGCTGGCCTTGACCGGGCAGGAGGTCTACCTGCTGGTGGATGATGCAGAGGAGGCGGCGGAGGCGGCGCTGGAGGTCCTGTTGGCATTGGCGGCTGGCAATGACCAGGGGCGGCCCCATGTATTCCTATTCGGCGAATCGTCCTTGCTGCCACGCCTGGAAGTGCTGGCCGAGGGTGAGGAGCGCTTCCATGCCATCGAGTTGCAGCCTTATACCGAGGAAGAAACCCGCGATTACCTGGTGCAACGGCTCGAGGGTGCCGGCCAGAGCGGGGCCCTGCTGTCCGACGCGCAGGTGGCAGATATTCATCTGCAGGCGGCCGG
>DATDTH010000613.1:0-5301 GCA_035290985.1 Pseudomonas sp.
GGACATGGGCGCCTTCGTGCTGTTCTCCGGCATGCTCAAGCGCACCGCGGTCAAGCTGTCGAAGATCTGCAACGACCTGCGCCTGCTCTCCAGCGGCCCGCGCACCGGGATCAACGAGATCAACCTGCCGGCGCGCCAGCCGGGCAGCTCGATCATGCCCGGCAAGGTCAACCCTGTGATCCCCGAGGCGGTCAACCAGGTGGCGTTCGAGGTGATCGGCAACGACCTGGCCCTGACCATGGCGGCCGAAGGCGGCCAGCTGCAACTGAACGTGATGGAGCCGCTGATCGCCTACAAGATCTTCGACTCGATCCGCCTGCTGCAACGGGCCATGGACATGCTGCGCGAGCACTGCATAGTCGGCATCACCGCCAACGAGGCGCGCTGCCGGGAACTGATGGAAAACTCCATCGGCCTGATCACCGCCCTCAACCCCTATATCGGCTATGAGAACGCCACCCGCATCGCGCGCATCGCCCTGGAAAGCGGACGCGGCGTGCTGGAACTGGTGCGAGAGGAAGGCCTGCTCGACGATTCGATGCTGGCCGACATCCTGCGCCCGGAAAACATGATCGCCCCGCGCCTGGTGCCTTTGAAGGGCTGAGTGCGCGACCGAGCACCACCCGCGCAGGGATGTGCGGTGCGCATGGGCCTACCCGGCACCTGCGCTTAAGCCGGCGGCTGTCCGGCGGCCAACGAGGGGTCTAGATACCCCTCGGGCAGACCAACAATAACCAAACAGGGTGACACCATGAAATCGAGTGACCTCAAGCGTCTCTCTCCGCCAGCGGCCAGGCCACCCCTGACCCGCTAGCCAGTCCTGTCGATCCCCGGCGCCGCCCCACCCGGGTGGCGCCGCATCGGCCCCCTATCCATTCCCGACAACACCACAACAGAGGGAGAGAGACACCATGCTGGACTTACTCAACGACCTGATCTGGGGCAAGCTGCTGATCGTCATGCTGGTCGGCCTGGGCCTGTATTTCACGGTCCGCTCGCGCTTCGTGCAATTTCGCTACTTCGGCAGCATGTTCCGCATCTTCGCCGAAGCCTTTCAACACCAGCCGGGGCAACTCAGCTCCTTCCAGGCCCTGATGCTCAGCGTCGCCGGCCGGGTCGGTGCCGGTAATATCGCCGGGGTGGCCGTGGCCATTATGCTCGGCGGCCCGGGCGCGATCTTCTGGATGTGGATGGTGGCGCTGGTCGGCATGGCCACCAGCTACTTCGAATGTTCGCTGGCCCAGCTGTACAAGCGTAGCGAGGCCGATGGCAGCTACCGCGGCGGCCCGGCTTTCTACATCCTGCACGGCCTCGGCCTGCGCTGGCTGGCGGTGATCTTCTCGATCCTGCTGCTGGTGACCTTCGGCTTCGGCTTCAACGCGGTGCAGTCCTACACCGTGGCCAGCTCGCTGCATGACACCTTCGGCCTGCCCACCCATATCAGTGGCCTGATCCTGGTCGCGGTCATGGGCCTGATTATCTTCGGCGGCATCAAGCGCATCGCCAGCATGGCCGACGTGCTGGTACCGGTAATGGCCTTCTCCTATATCGCCATGGCACTGGTCGTGATCGGCATGAACATCGACGCCGTGCCGGCCACCCTGGCGCTGATCGTCAAGAGCGCCTTCGGCCTGGAACCGGCCTTCGCCGGCGGCATAGGCGCGGCCATTCTGATGGGCGTCAAGCGTGGCCTGTTCTCCAACGAAGCCGGCCTCGGCAGCGCGCCGAACGTGGCCGCCGTGGCCCAGGTCAAGCATCCGGCGGCCCAGGGCATCGTGCAGTCCCTCAGCGTGTTTATCGACACCCTGATCATCTGCACCAGCACCGCGCTGATCATCCTGCTGTCCGGCGTCTACCAGCCGGGCGCCGAGATGTCCGGCGTGGTACTGACCCAGACCGCCCTGGCCGCCATAGTCGGCGAATGGGGTCGGGTGTTCGTCAGCCTGGCCCTGCTGCTCTTCGTCTTCACCACCCTGATCTACAACTACTACCTGGGCGAGAACGCCCTGGGCTTCTTCAGCAACAAGCGCTGGCTGGTACAGGCCTACCGCGGGCTGGTGATCGCCCTGGTACTCTGGGGTTCGATGCAGGACCTGGGCACGGTGTTCGCCTTCGCCGACTTGACCATGGGTCTGCTCGCCATCGTCAACCTGGTGGCCCTGACTCTGCTGTTCAAGGTCGGCCTGCGCCTGATGCGCGACTATGACGGCCAGGTCAAGGCCGGCATCCAGTCGCCGGTGCTGGACCCACGACAGTACGCCGACCTGGACCTGGACCCGACGGCCTGGCCCCAGGTTGCCAGCCCCGTCCCGCACGTTACCGCACCGCACACCGCCGCCACTCAGCGCTGATGCAAAATGAGGCGGCAAGGGTCAGCCCCTTGCCGCTATCATTGCCTGGATTGCCAATACAAATCAGCGCATCGAGGATCGGTAGTATGCAGATAGTGTTCAGAACCCTCCTGCTGTTCGGCCTTATCCTGGCTAGCGCCACGGCGCGCGCCGAACTCCCCGAAAATTATCGGCTCATCCTGCAGACCGAGAACTTCCCCCCCTTCAACATGGCGAACAACGGCAAGAACTTTGCCCGCGACCAGAACATTATCGGCCTCAGCACCACCACGGTGCGCGAGATGTTCAAGCGCGCCGGCATCGACTACACCCTGACCCTGCGTTTCCCCTGGGACCGCATCTACCGCCAGACCCTGGAAGACCCCAACCACGGGCTCTTCTCCACCTCTCTCACCGACGAACGCAAGCCGCTGTTCAAGTGGGTCGGGCCCATTGCCCAGTACGACAGCGTGCTGCTCGCCGCCCCGGGCAAACAGATCACGCTTACCAGCCTCGAGCAGGCCAAGGCCTACAAGGTCGGCGCCTACAAGAGCGGCGCGGTCAGCCAGCTCCTGGAAAAACAGGGGCTCAAGCCGAGCAACTCCCTGCGCGACCAGGAAAATATCCGCAAGCTGCTCAGCGGCAAGATCGACCTGTGGGCCACCTCGGACCCGGTCTGGCGCTATTACGCCAAGCAGGAAGGCGTGAGCGGGCTGGAAACCGTGCTGCGATTCCACACCTCGAAACTCTATCTGGCGCTGCACAAGGACACCCCGGACGAGGTGGTCGAGCGCCTGCAAAAGGCCTTGGACGGGATGAGCGCCGAAGGTTACGGCAGCTGCGAGAAGGACCCGGAGCTTTGCTAGGGGTTGCAGGCCTGTGTTCCTGATCGACCCGGATTCGCGGGTTTCACCTAGGCGGCCCCACCCGCCCTACAAGGGCTCCGCGCACGACCCGCAGGCTTCGCCGAAGCGCTTTCGGAGGGCGGAGCCGTAGGATGGGTTGAGCGCAGCGATACCCATGCTGACACACCGCACCGCACCTTCCGCGCGGCGTAACCCGCCAAAACGCTGGCACAGGCTGCTAGGCCCAGGCCCTGCGCAGCGCCGCCAGGGCCTGGGCCTGGGCGATCTGCGCCTCGGGCACGACTGGAATCAATACAGCCATTTGCTCACCAGGTCCCGGCCAAAACGCGCGGCGAGCAAGGCCATGCCGGCTTCGTCATCCTCATAAACCTCAGCCAGGGTGCGAATCATCAAGGCATCCAGATAGTCGTCGACCGAATCGAAAAAGCGGCTGAGCAGCGGCGCCTGGTCGTGGTCGAAATAAAAGACTTCGCCAGTGAACCGGTGAAAGCAGAACATATTGCCGTTGCCCAGATAATCGCCAAAGGCAACCAGCTCCGCGGCCAGCTCAAGCTCCGTTTCACTGGTCGCGATATCGACGATGCTGGGAAAGGCTTCGGACAAGGGCTGGATGCAGATATCCCCGGGCTGGACGCTGCACAGCCGTTCGCCAAGGGACAACACCCCCAGCGCGCTGTGGTAACAGCGCAAGGCCGGCGCCAGCGCGCAACCAAGCCGGGCCTCAAGCGCGGCCAGGCTGGCTTCGTCCACGGGGGCCAGCTTCGGCGCTGTCACATGCCCCTCCCACAGCAGCCCATAGGAATCGATCACCGCGCGGTACCAGGCCAATCGTGCGTCCTGATCCGGCAACGCGGGCCAGGCAAGTGGTGGGCAACCGGCTGGCGGCCATTGCGTGTCGGGTGTTGGCGTACTCATCAACTTCTCCTTGTCGGCGCCCGTGATTGCACAGGAGCCTTATCTTTTGCGCGCAAACCCAAACGCCAGGCTGGCGACAGCCAGTGGCAGCAAGGCAGACGCGTAGCTGTGGGCAAAATACAAATGCCCTTGTTCCCGCTGAACGGCCGAGGCGAGGTAGGGGTCGGACGCCAAATCGCCAGCGACGAATGAGCAAAGCGCCAGGGTAGCGCACACCTGAGGCCCCCAGGACGAATGGGAAGCCACTCCAAAGCGGTCGATAAGCGCCCCAGCGCACACGACTCCAACCAGGCCCCGGCGATTCGAAGTTGGCGCCTTGGTCCACTGGCGAAACCAACTGCCACAGCCCGAATTGCAGGCGGCCCAACGCGTTGCGTAGGGTGGATGACGCCTTACCCATCCACCGTGCGGGGCCAGGGCCTGTTGTTCGGCGAAACCCAGCGCGTAGGGTGGACTCGGCGCGTAGTCCAGCGACAGTCCACCATTGCGGAACATCTACGGACTAGGCCCAGGCCCTGCGCAGCGCCGCCAGGGCCTTGGCGATCTGCGCCTCGGGCACCCCGGCAAAGCCCAGCACCAGCCCGGCCCGCGCATCCTGCGCCGCATCGCCGCTGGCGGCCGCCTCCGGCAGCCAGTAGCGACTCAGGCCATTCAGCTCCACCCCCACCGCCGCCGCCTGTGCGATCAGTTCATGCTCGCGGGCCAGGCTCTCCACCCCCACGCTCAGGTGCAGCCCGGCTTCCACCAGCGGTAACGGCTGGCAGCCGGCGATGGACTCTGGCCAGCCGCGCAGCACGGCATCGCGACGCGTCCGCGCGGCCCGGCGCATGCGCCGGATATGCCGCTGGAAATGCCCGCCGGCGATAAAGGCCGCCATCACCGCCTGGGTGCCGATCTCCGAATGCCGCACGGTCACCGCGAGCAACTGGGCAAAAGGCTCCGCCAGCGCCGGCGGCACCACCAGGTAGCCCAGGCGCAGGCCGGGGAAGGCGACCTTGGAGAAGGTTCCAACATAGAGCACCCGTCCCTGGCGATCCAGGGCGGCCAGGGGCGCCAGGGGCGTGCCGCGGTACCGGTACTCGCCGTCGTAATCGTCCTCGACTATCCAGGCCTGCTCGCGCTCGGCCCACTCCAGCAACTGCAGCCGCCGCGCCAGGGACAGGGTGACGCCGGTCGGGTACTGGTGCGAG
>DATDTH010000614.1:0-9267 GCA_035290985.1 Pseudomonas sp.
GCCAGTCCAGTTCACCGCGCACCTCGACCCGCTGCTGCGGGCCGGCGCTCAGGCTGAGGGCGGCGATTTTCGCGCCTTGGGCCGTCGCCTGGCCCTGCAGCACCAGGGCGATCGCACCGCCCTCCGCCGGCAGCTTGGCGCTGCCGAGAACTTCATAGCCGGCCATCAGATCGCCGGCGGCCGTGACGTCCAGCTGCTCCAGGCGCAGGGTAGCGGGCAGCGCCGCGCTGGCCATGAAGGCCTCGGCGACCAGGTGCAGGCGGGCCGGCAGATGCTCCGCCAGGGGCTGCAGCTCACCCGTGAGTTTGCCTTGCAGGTAACCGCTGCTGTCGGCCGTCAGCTGTAGGCGATCGCGCAGCTCGCCCTCCAGGGTCAGGGCCAGGGACCAGGGCTGCCCCTCGGGGGCCGGCAATTGGATGCTGCCTTCGAGTGCCAACGGCCAGCCGCCCCCCGGTTGCACCCGGCCATGCAGCTCGACGCTAAGGTCCTCGCGGTGCAGGCTCAGGCGCGTGATTTCCAGGCCCTCCCGGCGCCAGTGCGCCGCCAGCTGCAGCCCGCTCAGCTGTTCGCCGCCGTCGAGCAACAAACGACCGATACGCAGTTCGCCCAGCTCCACGGCCAGGGGCAGGTTCAGCTCCGGCAGGCTGAAGGCTTGCTCCTCGGCAGTCGGGGCGGGGGCAAAGGTCAGGCTCAGTTGCTCCGCGTCGAGACGCTCAAGGCACAGGGTCAGGCGCAACAGACAGGCCGCCGACCACTCGAGGCGCAGGCCCTGCACCTCGACCCGGTCCTGATCCCGTTGCCAGCCCAGCCGGTCGGCCTGCCACTGGCCCGCCAGGCGCCCGGTGAAGCCCTCCACCTGCAGGCCCGGCACGCGCGCCAGCAGCCAGCGACTGCCCGCCTCGCTGCCGAGCAAGCCGGCGAGGACCAGGCCCAGTGCCAGCAGCAGGCCCAGCAAGCCGAGCAGCGCCTTGAACCCGCGCTTCACAGCTCCGGCCCCATGGAGAAATGCAGGCGGATGCCGCCCTCGTCATCCAGGGCATGGGCCAGGTCCAGGCGCAAGGGGCCAACCGGCGACACCCAGCGCAGGCCCAGGCCGACCCCGGTTTTCAGGGCGCCGAAATCCAGGGAGTTGGCGGCTGTGCCTTGATCGATAAAACTCGCCAACCGCCAACGCTCGTTCAGCGAATACTGGTATTCGAGGCTGCCGGCGAGCAGGTAACGGCCGCCGACCCGATCGCCGTCGCGGTTTTGCGGCGACAGGCTCTGGTAGTCGTAGCCGCGCACGCTCTGGTCGCCACCGGCGAAGAAGCGCAGGGATGGCGGCACCGCGGCGTAATCGCCGGTCAGGCTGCCACCCAGTTGCAGGCGCCCGAGGAAGCGGTGGTCCTGCCATTGGGTGGTCAGCCCCTTGAGCAGTAGATCGCCGTGCAACAGGTCGGTGTCGGACACCAGGCCCTGCTTGCCCGCCGCCAGATCGAACTGCAGGCGATAGCCCTGGCCCGGGTCGATGCGGTTGTCGCTGCGCAGCAAGGCATAGCTGACCCCGGGCAGCAGCAGCCGGCTGATGCCGTCCTCGTCGCCCAGGTGGTATTGCTCGTACTGGTATCTCAGCGACAACACCCGCTGCCAGCCGCTGGGCAACTGGTGGTGCCATTCCGGTCCCAGGGTCAGCAGGCGGCTGTCGCTGTCGGTATCGGCGATCGCCTGGTTCTGGTAACCACCGGCGAAGCGCCATTTATCGGTCAGGGGTGGGTCGCCGGGTATGTCGTACCAGAGCCCGAAGTTCTGCCGCGGCGTCGACAGCTCCAGCTCCGCCCCGTAGCTGTGGCCCTGGGGGTTGGCCCAGTGGCGGGTCCAGTTGGCCCGCCCCCGGGGACCCACGTCGGTGGAAAAGCCCAGGCCGAAGCCCAGGGTCCGGGGCTCGCGGGGGCTCAACTGGACCCGGACGGGAATGACCTGATCCTGGGCCCGGGCCGGGCTGGCGTCGACCCGCACGCTGTCGAAATAGCCGCTGGACTGCAGCGCCTGGTCCAGCTCGGCGATACGCTGGGCGTCGTAGGGGGTGTCGGGCTCGAACGGCACCATGCGCTGCAGCAGCGCGTCATCGAAGGGCGACTCGCCCTCGAAACTCACCGCCCCCAGGCGGTAACGCGGCCCGCTGTCATAGTGCAACTGGATGTCGGCGACCCCGGCGCGCGGATCGATGCTCAGGCGCTGGCGGGTAAAACGACCACCGAAGAAGCCATAGCGCGAGGCCTGGTTCAGGATCAGCTTCTTGGCGTCCTCGTAGTGCCCATGGTCGAGTACCGCCCCTGGGGCCAGGGCCGGGCTGGCGGGCCGACGAAAGGCCTTCAGGGCAGCGGCCGGCCCCTCGATCCGGATATCCACCTCACGCAGGCGCAATGGCTCGCCCGCCTGGACCTCGAGGATCAGCCGTGGCGGTTTGCCGCCCTGTACCCGGCTGTCGATCTGCGCCTGGTAATAGCCCAGGGCCTGGGCGGCCTTCTGCGCCTGGGCTTCGGCCACCCGGCTGAACTGCCGCAGGCTCCGTTCGTCACGCTCGGCGAGGCTGCCCAGGTAGCCTTGGATATTGGCCAGGAGTTTGGGGTTGGCCGGGGTGATCCGGATGTCCAGCTGGTCTTGCGCCATCAGCGAGGCGCTGCCGATCAGCAGCGCCAGTGGCAGCCAGTATCGGCCTTGAACTGTCATGGGGCGATGCTAACACGAGCCGAGGGCCATTCTAGAGGGCGGTATCGGCCCGGCCCGGCCTGGCTCGGCTTTTCAGACCCAGCCTCAGGCGCTGGCCTGCACCACGACTTGCGGATTGGGATGGAAGAACACGTGCTCGCGCACCGGCCCCACCGCCACCTCGCCGATTTCCTGGTAGCCCTGGCGCTTATAGAAGTCCAGGTAGCGCGGATTGCCGGTGTCGAGTACCACGCCCTGGGAACCGGCGTCATCGGCGCACCAGTTGTGCAAGGCTTCGAGCAGCTGCTCGCCCAGGTGCTTGCCCTGGAACTCCGGGTGTATACCGATCAGCGGCAGCACGTGGTAGGGCCCAGGCGGCAGGCAGGCGAGCACGGCATCGTGGTAGGCCAGGTAGCGCTTGGTGCAGCGAAAACCGGTGGTCAGCAGCATGCGCATGCGCCACCCCCAGCTTTCGGTGATATCCAGCCGGCGCTGGGGCGGCGCGATCAGGGCGACGCCAACCAGGCGGTCCTCGACCAGCAGGCCGAGGGCCGGCAGGTCCTCGGAAAAATGCTGCTGCACCAGTTCGCGCACCGTGGCGCGTACCCGTTGCTCATAACCCGGTCGCTCGGATTCGAACAGATAGGCGAAGGTCGGCTCGTGACGGTAGGCCTGATAGAGCAACGAACGGGCTTCGCGGGCGAAGCCGCCATCGAGCAAGTGAACGTCGGCGATTATCGCGGGAGTCAAGGGCATGTACGGTCACCTCTTTTTGTAATCCAGGCACGTTAGCACCGCTTCCCGCCCCCCGCCACAAGGGAGGCTTGCGGCCGGCAGGCCTGCTAAGATCGTCTTTTGCCCAGGATTCGCCGCCCCCATGAAGATCGTCTCCTTCAATATCAACGGCCTGCGCGCCCGCCCGCATCAGTTGGCGGCCTTGATCGAGAAACATCAGCCGGATGTGATCGGTCTGCAGGAGACCAAGGTCGCCGACGAGCAGTTCCCCCAGGCCGAGATCGAGGCTCTGGGCTACCAGGTGCACTATCACGGCCAGAAAGGCCATTACGGCGTCGCCCTGCTCTCCCGCCAGGCGCCCCTGAGCCTGCACAAGGGCTTCCCCGGGGATGCCGAGGATGCCCAGCGGCGCTTTATTTGGGGCACCTTCGCCGATGCCAAGGGCGAGCCGGTGACCGTGATGAACGGCTACTTTCCCCAGGGCGAAAGCCGCGATCACCCGACCAAGTTTCCGGCCAAGACCCGCTTCTATGCCGATCTGCAGAGCCTGCTGGAGACCCAGTTCCAGCCGGCCCAGGCGCTGGTGGTGATGGGCGATATCAATATTTCCCCCGAGGACTGCGATATCGGCATTGGCGAGGACAACCGCAAGCGCTGGCTGAAGAGCGGCAAGTGCAGCTTTCTGCCGGAAGAGCGCGAGTGGCTGGCGACCCTGAAGAACTGGGGCCTGGTCGACAGCTTCCGGCTCCTCAACCCCGAGGTGAATGACCGCTTCAGCTGGTTCGATTACCGCAGCCGCGGTTTCGAGGACGAGCCCAAGCGCGGCCTGCGCATCGACCTGATCATGGCCTCCAGCGGCCTGCAGCCACGGATCAAGGCGGCCGGCGTGGATTACGACCTGCGCGCCATGGAAAAGCCCTCGGACCATGCACCGATCTGGCTGGAGCTGAGCTGAGTTATTGCCCGGCCCCGCGTAGGGTCCGGGTTCCGCCCGGATGCTTTTGATCGGTGCGCCGTGCGCACCGAAAGGCCGGTACCGGCGCGACACCCCCGATGCGGGGTCCGCGCTCCGCATGGCCCCTTTGCCCGCCATTAGGGCAGAAACCGCACCCTGCCGCTCCGCCATGAGGCAGCCCGCCTTTCAGGCAGGCCCGCGTCCTGGTGCGCAATAGCGCGACAGAACGCCACTTGAGAGCAGCCCGCGTCGCTTTTTTATGAGGCGACCGCAAAAAATAATCCACTTTCATAAATTGCTATAACTTGCTGTTTATAAACATATTTATATTAATTCAAAGACTTAACTTCAAGTCGAAAAAGCGCCCACAAATGGCGTTTTGCCCAAGTACGTGGGCGAGTTGGCAAGGCCCTTGCAATTCCCCTTTCAAGATTCTTGCGCAGCACACCAACGGCGGTGGCCGCGGATCACGGACAACGGCGTCCGCTGGATACCTCCCGTTTCGGGAGCGCTCTGGCGACGCCGTTTTTGTTTTGTGCACGTGAAAGGATAACCCCCATGTCTGAGCATGACTCGAACGACCTGCTGAACAATAGCCGCCGCCAGTTCCTGAAAACATCCGTCGCCACCGCTGGCACCCTGGGCGCCATCTCGGCCCTGGGCCTGTCCGCCCCCAGCTTTATGCGCAGCGCCGCCTGGGCCGCTGGCTCCGACGCCCCGGAAAAAGCCGCGCTGAAGGTCGGCTTCATCCCCCTGACCGACTGCGCCTCGCTGATAGTCGCCGCCACCCAGGGCTTCGGCGAAAAATACGGCCTGAAAATCACTCCGAGCAAGGAGGCCTCCTGGGCCGGCGTGCGCGACAAGCTCAATACCGGTGAACTGGATGCCGCCCATGTGCTGTACGGCATGATGTACGGCGCGCAACTGGGCGTCGCCGGGCCCCAGACCGATATGGCCGTGCTGATGGGCTTGAACCAGAACGGCCAGGCCATCACCCTCTCCAAGCAACTGAAAGACGCTGGCGTGACCAACGGCGAGCAACTGGCCGCCCATGTGAAAAAAGGCGGCACGCCACTGACCTTCGCCCAGACCTTCCCCACCGGCACCCACGCCATGTGGCTGTACTACTGGCTGGCCAGCCAGGGCATCAATCCGATGTCCGACGTGAAGACCATCGTAGTGCCGCCACCGCAGATGGTCGCCAACATGCGCGTGGGCAACATGGACGGATTCTGCGTGGGCGAGCCCTGGGGTGCCCGGGCGATCGCCGACAAGATCGGCTTTACCGCCACCACCACACAGCAGATCTGGCCAGATCACCCGGAGAAGGTCCTGGGCACCACCCGCGCCTTTATCGAGCAGAACCCCAACACCGCTCGCGCCCTGATCATGGCCATACTCGACGCCAGCAAGTTCATCGAAGCCAGCGAGGCGAACAAGAAGAGCACGGCCAAACTGATCGCCGGCAAGGCCTATGTCAACGCCCCGGTGGAGGTGATCGAGCAGCGCTTCCTCGGCAACTACGACGACGGCCTGGGCAACAGCTGGCAGGACAAGCACGCCATGGCCTTCTGCAAGGACGGCACGGTCAACTACCCCTATCACTCCGATGGCATGTGGTTCATGACCCAGTTCCGCCGCTGGGGCCTGATCAAGGAAGACCCGGACTATGCCGCCATCGCCGCCAAGATCAACCAGACCAGCCTGTATAGCGAAGCGGCCAGCGCCCTGCACCTGCCGGTGCCGAGCAGCGTGATGCGCTCCAGCACCCTGCTCGACGGCAAGGTCTGGGACGGTTCCAACCCGGCCGCCTATGTCCAGTCCTTTGCGATAAAAGCCTGAGGTCCGAGATGAACGCTCCCCTGAAACCCCTGTTGCTGGAAAAAGCCGCGCCCTCGCTGGCCGCGCGTCAGGCTCTGCCTGGCGCGCGGGCCGCCGCCGCGCTGGTCAAGGCGGTGACCCCGCCGTTGCTCGGCATCGCCCTGTTCATCGGTGTCTGGGCCTTGATCGCGGTGAAAAGCCAAGGGCTGCCCGGACCGCTGTCCACCTGGTACGCGGCACTGGAGCTGTTCGCCGATCCTTTCTACGACAACGGCCCGAACGACATGGGCATCGGCTGGAACATCCTCCATTCCCTGGGCCGGGTCGGCCTGGGCTTCGGTGTGGCCGCGCTGGTCGGCATCCCCCTGGGGTTCGCCATCGGCCGCTTCGCCTTCCTCGCCGCCATGCTGGCGCCGATCATCAGCCTGCTGCGCCCGGTGTCGCCCCTGGCCTGGTTGCCGATCGGCCTGCTGGTGTTCGAGGCGGCCGGTCCGGCCTCGATCTGGGTGATTTTTATCAGCGCCATCTGGCCGATCATCCTGAACACCGCCGCCGGGGTAGCCAGCGTGCCCCAGGACTACCTGAACGTGGCCCGCGTGCTCAGGCTCAGCGAATGGAAGGTGCTGACGCGCATCCTCTTCCCCGCCGTGCTGCCGCACCTGATGACCGGCATCCGTCTGGCCATGGGCGTCGCCTGGCTGGTGATAGTGGCCGCGGAAATGCTCACCGGCGGTATCGGCCTGGGCTTCTGGGTCTGGGACGAGTGGAACAACCTCAACGTCGAACACATTCTGATCGCCATCATAGTCGTCGGCCTGATCGGCCTGCTGCTCGAGCAAGGGCTGCTGCTGATCGCCAAACGTTTCGATTACGCCAACTGAGGAGCCGCACAATGGAAAAGTTCGTTGAGCTGACCCAGGTCAGCAAGCACTTCGATACCAAACATGGCCGCTTCCAGGCCCTGACGGATATCAACCTGAGCATCGCCAAGGGCGAGTTCGTCAGCCTGATCGGCCACTCCGGCTGCGGCAAATCCACCGTACTCAACCTGATCGCCGGCCTGTTCGAGGCCAGCGGCGGCGGCCTGATCTGCAATGGCCGGGAAATCGACGGCCCCGGTCCGGAGCGCGGCGTGGTGTTCCAGAACCACAGCCTGCTGCCCTGGATGACCTGCTACGGCAACGTTTACCTGGCGGTGGAGCGGGTCTTCGGCGCCAAGGAAGGCAAGGCCGAGCTCAAGGCGCGGACCGAGGCGGCCTTGCATATGGTCGGCCTGGACCATGCGACCCATAAGCACCCCAACGAAATCTCCGGCGGCATGAAGCAGCGGGTCGGCATCGCCCGGGCCCTGGCCATGGCGCCCAAGGTCCTGCTGATGGATGAACCCTTCGGCGCCCTCGACGCCCTGACCCGCGCCCACCTGCAGGACGAGTTGCTGCGCATAGTCGGCGAGACCCACAGCACGGTGGTGATGGTCACCCACGACGTGGACGAGGCGGTGCTGCTCTCCGATCGCATCGTGATGATGACCAACGGCCCGGCGGCGACCATAGGCGATATCGTCCGGGTCGATCTGGCCAGACCGCGCAATCGCCTGGCCCTGGCCAACGACCCGCTCTACCATCAGTACCGCACGGCGGTGCTGGAGTTCCTCTACCAGCGCCAGCAACGGCCGGCGGCCTGAATGAACCACAGCCCGGGATAACCCGGGCTGTTTTCGTCTGGGCTCCCAGCCCGCGTGTAAACCTCCCCTCTGTAGGAGCGGGCCATGCCCGCGATTGGCTCCCTAGGGTTCCGCGAGCAAGACTTCCAATGAAGGATCCAGGCTGCGCAGAAAGGCCTCGACCCGCTCGGTGTAGTCACCAGGCAGGCCCAGCTCCTGGTTGATCGCGCGGTGGGACAGGTCCCGTTCCAGCACTTGCACCGAGCGGTCCAGGCGGGCCGCCTGGGCGGCAAAGATCCTGGCCTGGGGGCAGGAGTCGTCGCGCCGGCTGGAGCAGACCGCCAGCAGTGGCGCACCGCCCGGTGTCAGCACCTGCAAGGGCGACGCCGCTCGCCAATACGCCGGGTCCCGGCCGAAGGCCCGGTCATACAGGCGTGGATGTCGGGCCCGCATGATGAGGGCGACGTCGAACGCCGCGCTGTCCAGCGCCACGGTGCCGAGCCAGGGTCGGGCGCCCTGCTTCAGGGCCAAGTCGGGCGAAGCCGCCAGCAGCGCCACCAGATGGGCGCCTGCGGAATGCCCCATCAGGATGAAGCGGGCCGGGTCGCCACCCCAGGATTCGGCCAGCGCCTGAGCCTTGCTCAGCGCCAGGGCCACATCGCCGGCCTGCTCGAGGGGGTCGGCATCCGGCAGCAGGCGGTAGTTGATCGAGACCAGGATCAAGCCTTGCGGCAACCAGCGAGCGACCTTGTTGCGTACCAGCGCCCGTGCCGCCTTGTCCCCATGCGCCCAGCCACCCCCATGGACCAGCAGGATAACCGGTGCCGCCTGGCCCCGCCCGGCACCATGGACATCGAAGCGCTGGCGCTCATCGCTGCCATAGGGCGTCTCTTGCTGAAGCGGGAACCCTTGGTTCGCCTCGGCCGGGCGCTCCGGCAGGAGTCCGGCCAGGCTTAAGCAAAGCGTGAGCAGGCCTAGCCGCGACCCTGTGTTGATTTTCATGCGGTAACCCTCCCCCACTTAGCCGACGGTTTACGGCGACCTCGCATACACTTGCGGTTCGGGCGCAAAGATAGCGCGGCCGAGCGTCCTTAACCCAGCTGGCCCGCCAGGAAGTCCGCACGTTCAGGCGCCATTAAAATGGTATCATTTAGCCCGAAGGGTAATTCAGGTGTAAATCGCCATAAAACTGACGCCACATGTCTGTGCCGCGCTTTTGACATGCTCGGTTTATTCGCCATGACAGGGACCGCCGTCATACGCACTCTCTGGACTGTTGCCCATGAGTAAAACCACCAGCCATGCCCTGCAGGCCCAGCTTAACCTGCTTGCGGAGCAGTACCGACTGCGCCTGAGCGCTGACCTGCCAGCACTGCAGCATGAGGCCGACGCCCTCTTGCACGCG
>DATDTH010000615.1:0-10099 GCA_035290985.1 Pseudomonas sp.
CAATCATTGCGTGGTCGAGGGCTTTCTGGTCTACCGGGTCTTTGCCCAGCAGCAGGGAGCGGATCGGGCCATTGATGTTAGCAACAGCTTTCAATACGCCTTTGCCCAGGTAACGGCTCTTGTCGCCATCACGCAGTTCCAGCGCTTCGCGGGAACCGGTGGAAGCACAGGACGGCGCGCAGGCGCTGCCGATGATGCCGTTGTCGAGTATTACATCGGCTTCTACCGTGGGGTTGCCGCGGGAGTCGAGTACTTCACGACCTTTGATGTCGACGATCTTTGCCATTGCTGTTAACACTCCACATGTTGACGAAAACGGCGCCGCGCACGGCGCCGTCAGCGAATAGGTAAAACAATCGAACCGCCCCCGAGAATTAGCTGACTCGCGAGTCAGAACAGGGCCGTGCGGCACTTTACCGAAGATTTTCCGGTTTAGGCAGTCTCGATCGGCGGAAAACTCTTCACCAGCTCATCCAGCGCCTTGAGCTGGGCCAGGAAGGGTTCCAGCTTGTCCAGGCGCAGGGCGCAGGGACCATCGCACTTGGCGTTGTCCGGATCCGGGTGGGCCTCGAGGAACAGCCCGGCCAGGCCCTGGCTCATGCCGGCCTTGGCCAGGTCGGTGACCTGGCCGCGACGCCCGCCAGCGGAGTCGGCGCGACCGCCGGGCATCTGCAGGGCATGGGTCACGTCGAAAAACACCGGATACTCAAACTGCTTCATGATGCCGAAGCCGAGCATGTCCACCACCAGGTTGTTGTACCCGAAGGACGAACCGCGCTCGCAGAGGATCAACTGGTCGTTACCGGCTTCCTCGCACTTGCTCAGGATATGTTTCATTTCCTGGGGCGCGAGGAACTGGGCCTTCTTGATATTGATCACCGCGCCGGTCTTGGCCATGGCCACCACCAGGTCGGTCTGGCGCGAGAGAAAGGCCGGCAGCTGGAGGATGTCGCAGACCGCCGCGACGGGCGCCGCCTGCTCCGGTTCGTGCACGTCGGTGATCACCGGCACGCCGAAGGTCTTCTTCACCTCTTCGAAGATCCGCATGCCCTCTTCCAGACCGGGACCACGGTAAGAGCTCACGGAAGAACGGTTGGCCTTGTCGAAGCTGGCCTTGAACACGTAGGGGATGCCGAGCTTGTCGGTGACCCGCACGTACTCTTCGCAGGTTCTGAGCGCCAGGTCCCGGGACTCCAGTACGTTGATCCCGCCGAACAGCACGAAGGGTTTGTCGTTGGCGATCTCGAGGTCGCCGACGCGGATGATTTTCTGAGCCATGCTTAGCCTTTGAGTCCGTGCTGTTTGAGGGCAGCCTTGACGAAACCGCTGAACAACGGGTGACCGTCACGGGGCGTGGAGGTGAACTCCGGGTGGAACTGGCAGGCGATGAACCAGGGATGATCCGGCGCCTCCACCACTTCCACCAGGGCGCCGTCGCTGGAACGCCCGGTGACTTTCAAACCGGCGGCCAGCAGTTGCGGCAGCAGGTTGTTGTTGACCTCGTAGCGATGGCGATGACGCTCGACTATCACGTCCTTGGCGTAGCAATCGTGTACCAGCGAGCCGGACTGCAGCTGGCAGTCCTGGGCGCCCAGGCGCATGGTGCCGCCCAGGTCCGACGTCTCGGTACGGGTTTCGACACCGCCGGTGGCGTCTTCCCACTCGGTGATCAGGCCGACCACCGGATGCTGGCTGGATTTGTCGAACTCGGTGGAGTTGGCATCGGTCCAGCCCAGCACGTTGCGGGCGAACTCGATGACCGCCACCTGCATGCCCAGGCAGATGCCCAGGTAGGGGATCTTGTTCTCGCGGGCGAACTTGACCGCGGTGATCTTGCCTTCCACGCCGCGCAGGCCGAAACCACCCGGTACCAGGATCGCATCGACCCCTTCCAGCAGCGCGGTGCCCTGCTGCTCGATGTCTTCCGAATCGATGTAGCGCAGGTTGACCTTGGTGCGGTTCTCGATGCCGGCATGGCTCATCGCTTCGATCAGCTACTTATAGGCATCCAGCAGCTCCATGTACTTGCCGACCATGGCGATGGTGACTTCATGCTCGGGGTTGAGTTTGGCGTCCACCACCCGCTCCCACTCGGACAGGTCGGCACCGCCGCACTCCAGGCCGAAGCGCTCGACGACGAAGTCGTCCAGGCCCTGGGCATGCAGCACCGCCGGGATCTTGTAGATGGTGTCCACGTCTTCCAGGGAGATCACCGCACGCTCTTCGACGTTGGTGAAGAGCGCGATCTTGCGCCGCGACGCCACGTCGACCGGGTGATCGGAACGGCAGATCAGCACGTCGGGCTGCAGGCCGATGGAACGCAGCTCCTTGACCGAATGCTGGGTCGGTTTGGTCTTGGTCTCGCCGGCGGTGGCAATATAGGGCACCAGGGTCAGGTGCATCAGCATGGCGCGCTTGGCGCCGACTTCCACACGCAACTGGCGGATCGCCTCGAGGAACGGCTGCGACTCGATGTCGCCCACCGTACCGCCGATCTCGACCATGGCCACGTCGGCATCGCCGGCGCCCTTGATGATGCGGCGCTTGATCTCGTCGGTGATGTGCGGGATCACCTGGATGGTCGCGCCCAGGTAGTCGCCGCGGCGCTCCTTGCGCAGCACATGCTCGTAGACCCGGCCGGTGGTGAAGTTGTTGTTCTGGGTCATGGTCGTGCGGATAAACCGCTCGTAATGGCCCAGGTCCAGGTCGGTCTCGGCGCCGTCGTGGGTGACGAACACCTCACCGTGCTGGAACGGGCTCATGGTGCCCGGGTCGACGTTGATATAGGGATCCAGCTTGAGCATCGTGACCTTCAGGCCCCGCGCCTCCAGGATGGCCGCCAATGAAGCCGAAGCAATGCCTTTCCCCAATGAAGAAACAACACCGCCCGTGACGAAGATGTAGCGCGTCATGAAAAACCCTAGAAGTCTGCGTTTAAGCGGCCAATGCCGCCGGGGGAAAGCCAGGAAGGTCGAAACCCGCCCCTTGCGGACCGCCCCTTGCAACCGGCGCAGCCCTGAAAACTTAAAACGTAAAATAAAGAACGCCACTGCCGATTCCAGAAGAATCTGCATAAGCGATATGAGACGGGAGCGTAGTCTACGGGAAACGACCCTTCAGCTCAAACCTTGGTCGTTCGTCGGTGCCTGCCAGCTCAATTGCCAGCCGCCCGCATCCGCGGCGCTCAGATCGGCCAGATTGGCCACGGCGATCAATTGCTCATCCCGGTAGAGCAAGGGCAAACGACCCCGAACGAAACCCGGCAGCCCCCGCTCATTGAGCAGGCGCTTGAGGTCGCGGCGCCCCCGTCCCGGGACCTGCAGTTGCTCGCCGCCCTGACGGTAGCGCAGCGACAGCCCCTCCCGCGAGCCCTCGCCCCGCAGCCAGACCCGACCATTGCCCGGCAGCTCGAGGGGCTGCTCGGGCGTGCCGAGCCCCAGGCCGGACAACGCCAGGCCGGGGTTTTCCAGCCAGGGTCCGGCGAGCCACCACAGCCGTCCGTCGGCTCGGCGCACCTCGCCCTGCCCCAGGCGCCAGATCGGCGTCGCATCCGGCGCCGCATCGCGCAGCGTGTCCCAGCCCCGCCAATGGTCGCTGTCGGGCAAGGCCGTGAAGGAGGCCAGCCAATGGCGCAAGGCATTGCGCTGGCGCGCCGGCGACAGGTCGCGCAGCGGTGCCATGGCCAGGGAGGGCACGGGCAACCAGGCAAAGGGCGCAACCGGGGACCGGGCCGCGGCCAGGTCCAGTTCGGCCAGCTCTTCCAGCAAGCCCTGCGCCTCGGCGGCCTGGTCCGCGCTACGGGCCAGGCTGGCCAGGGCCTGGGGCCAGCGGGCGGTCAATAGCGGCACGATGCGCTGACGCAGGTAATTGCGCGCATAGCGGGTATCGCCATTGGAGGGGTCCTCCACCCAGCGCAGCCCCTGCGCCCGGGCGTAGGCCTCCAGCTCGGCGCGGGACACGTCCAGCAGCGGCCGTAGCAGCAGGCCCCGGCCCAGCGGCCGCCGGCTCGGCATGCCGGCCAGGCCGCGCACCCCGGCGCCACGCAGCAGGCGAAAGAGCAGGGTCTCGGCCTGGTCGTCGCGGTGCTGGGCGGTCAACAGCAGCTCGCCCTCCCCCAGGGCCTCGACAAAGGCCCCATAGCGCGCCTCGCGGGCGGCACGCTCGAGGCTGGCCCCCGTATCGACTTGAACATGAAAGACCCGCAGGGGCACCCCCAGCGCCTCACAGACCTGCTGGCAATGCTGCGGCCAGGCGTCGGCCGCGGCCTGCAGGCCGTGATGCACATGCAACGCGGACAAGGGCGGCAGGGGCCGCTGCCGGGCGAGGCCGGCCAGCAGGTGCAGCAGCACGCTGGAATCCAGCCCACCGGAAAACCCGACGCGCCAGGCCGGGGCATCGAGCCAGGGGGTCAGCGCAGCGAGCAAGCGGGATTGGAGGGAAGTCATGAAAATAGCTTGAAGCCACAGGCCGCAAGCCACAAGCAATAAGAACAGTTCGTCAGATCATCACGACCCTGGGCGCTGCCGCCCTCTCCCCCAGCTCCTCTCCCATAAATGAGCGAGGGGAGCTAAGCGCGCAATTTGCGCCGGGGGTAGGCGTGCCCGCTTGCGGGAGAGACCGCCCACTTGCAGCTTAAAGCTTGCAGCTTAAATCTGTGGCCGCTAGGCCACTCCGTAGCTCATCAGCCGCTCATAACGACGCGCCAGCAGTTCCTGGGGATCGAACTTGCGCAGCATCTCCAGCTGCCTGGTCAGGGTCTTGCGGATCGACTCGGCCGCCGTCGCGGGGTCGCGGTGGGCACCGCCCAGGGGCTCGTCTATCACCTGGTCGACTATACCCAGACCCTTCAGGCGCTCGGCGGTGATGCCCATGGCCTCGGCGGCGTCCGGCGCCTTGTCCGAGGTTTTCCAGAGGATCGAGGCACAGCCTTCCGGCGAGATCACCGCGTAGGTGGAGTACTGCAGCATGTTCAGGCTGTCGCAAACGCCGATGGCCAGCGCGCCGCCGGAGCCGCCCTCGCCGATCACGGTGGCAATGATCGGAGTCTTCAGCCGCGCCATCCCCCGCAGGTTCCAGGCGATCGCCTCGCTCTGGCCGCGCTCTTCCGCATCGATGCCCGGGTAAGCGCCGGGGGTGTCGATAAAGGTCAGGATCGGCAGCTTGAAGCGCTCGGCCATTTCCATCAGCCGGCAGGCCTTGCGGTAGCCCTCGGGGCGCGGCATGCCGAAGTTGCGCCGCACCTTCTCGCGCACCTCGCGGCCTTTCTGATGACCGATGACCATCACCGGCTGGTCGTTCAGCCGGGCCACGCCGCCGATCAGGGCGGCGTCGTCGGAGAAGTGCCGGTCGCCGTGCAGTTCGTCGAACTCGGTGAAGATGTGCTCGATGTAATCCAGGGTGTAGGGCCGGCGCGGATGGCGCGCCAATTTGGCGATCTGCCAGCT
Source organism: Pseudomonas sp. (assembly GCA_035290985.1). GTDB lineage: Bacteria > Pseudomonadota > Gammaproteobacteria > Pseudomonadales > Pseudomonadaceae > Aquipseudomonas. The sequence continues at coordinate 5,445 of DATDTH010000615.1, forward strand.
GCTCAGGTTGCCGAAAATGCTTTCGGTGAGCGAGTTGCTCTTGTCCTGCAGGCGAGCGATTTCATCGCCGAGGTTCAGCGAGTTGTCGTTGCCAACCAAGCGCAGCTCTTCGATCTTGGCTTGCAGGTCGGCAATCGGCTGTTCGAAATCGAGAAAATTCGGGTTCATAAGCATCCGTCTTGGGTCGACGGCCAGGCGGCCGGGCGGCTGATTCCGTTTAACGCCCCACCATAAAGGATCGGGCGCATGCAGGTCGACATCTAGATGTCGTGGCTAAGTGCAGGAGCGAACCCCTACACAATCTAGCGGTAGTGCAAAAAGACGTTGTCACGGCCGAACTCGTCACGCAGCGCTTGAATCAAGCTGTCGGCCGGGTCGATCCGCCAGCCGTCGCCGAACTGCAGCAAGGCCCGCGCCTCACTGCTGCGGTAGTCCAGGGTGATGGGGCAGGCGCCGCGATGGCGACCGCACAACTCGGCCAGCCAGCGCAGCCGGTCGCCCTTGAGCGCCTCGCTGGGGATGCTCAGGCGCAGGCTCTCGGCCAGGCCGGTGCGCGCCTCTTCCAGGCTCATCACCCGCTTGGCCCGCAGGCGCAGGCCACCGGAGAAATCGTCGTTGCTGACCTCGCCTTCCACCACCACCAGGGCATCGGTCTGCAGCAAGGCCTGGGCCGAGCTGAAGGCATCGGCGAACAGCGAGGCCTCGATCCGTCCGGAGCGATCGTCGAGGGTGATAAAGCCCATCTTGTCGCCTTTTTTGTTCTTCATCACCCGCAGGTTGACCACCAGGCCGGCGACGGTCTGGGTGTCGCGGGCGGGCTTGAGGTCGATGATCCGCTGGCGGGCGAAGCGGCGGACCTCGCCCTCGTATTCGTCGATCGGGTGCCCGGTCAGGTACAGGCCCAGGGTTTCCTTCTCGCCGCGCAGGCGCTCCTTGAGCGACAGCTCCTTGGCCTTGCGGTGATTGACGTAGACATCCGCCGCGGTGTCGGCGAACAGCCCGCCGAACAGGTCGGCATGGCCGCTGTCGTGGCTGCGCGCGGTCTGCTCGGCCGCCTGGATCGCTTCTTCCATGGCTGCCAGCAGCACGGCGCGGTTGCGGTCGATATTGGCCTGGTAGGCCTTGATCTCGTCATGAAAATAGGGCCCCAGGCGATCCAGGGCGCCGCTGCGGATCAGCGCATCGGTGGTGCGCTTGTTGATCCGCTTGAGGTCGACCCGGGCACAGAAATCGAACAGGTCCTTGAACGGGCCGTCCTTGCGCGACTCGACTATGGCCTCCACCGGCCCCTCGCCGACGCCCTTGATCGCCCCGAGGCCGTAGACGATGCGGCCGTCGTCGTTCACCGTGAACTTGAATTCGGAGTTGTTCACATCCGGCGCGTCCAGGCGCAGCTTCATGCTGCGGCACTCCTCGATCAAGGTCACGACCTTGTCGGTGTTGTGCATGTCCGCCGAGAGCACCGCGGCCATGAAGGGCGCCGGGTAATGGGCCTTGAGCCAGGCGGTCTGGTAGGACACCAGGCCATAGGCGGCCGAGTGGGACTTGTTGAAGCCGTAGCCGGCGAATTTCTCCACCAGGTCGAAGATGTTGCCCGACAGGTCGGCGTCGATATTGTTCTTCGCGCAGCCCTCGATGAAACCGCCGCGCTGCTTGGCCATCTCCTCGGGTTTTTTCTTGCCCATGGCCCGGCGCAGCATGTCCGCCTCGCCCAGGGTATAACCGGCCATGACCTGGGCGATCTGCATCACCTGTTCCTGGTACAGGATGATGCCGTAGGTCGGCAGCAGCACGGGCTTGAGGCCCTCGTACTGGTAGTCCGAGTGCGGGTAGGCCAGCTCGGCGCGGCCGTGCTTGCGGTTGATGAAGTCGTCCACCATGCCCGACTGCAGCGGCCCGGGGCGGAACAGCGCCACCAGGGCGATCAGGTCTTCCAGGCAGTCCGGCTTGAGCTTCTTGATCAGCTCCTTCATGCCGCGCGATTCCAGCTGGAACACCGCGGTGGTCTCGGCCTTCTGCAGCAACTGGTAGGTCGGCTTGTCGTCCAGCGGAATGAAATCGATGATCAGCGGCGGCTCGCCGACCTTGGCCCGCTCACGGTTGATGGTGATCAGGGCCCAGTCGATGATGGTCAGGGTGCGCAGGCCGAGGAAGTCGAACTTCACCAAGCCCGCGGCCTCGACGTCGTCCTTGTCGAACTGGGTCACCAGGCCGCCGCCCTCGTCATCGCAATAGATGGCCGAGAAGTCGGTGAGCTTGGTCGGCGCTATCACCACGCCGCCGGCGTGCTTGCCGACGTTACGGGTGATGCCCTCGAGCTTGCGGGCCATCTCCCAGATTTCCGCCGCCTCTTCGTCGACCTTGAGGAAGTCGCGCAGCACCTCCTCCTGCTCGAAGGCCTTCTCCAGAGTCATGCCGACTTCGAAGGGAATCATCTTCGACAGGCGATCGGCCAGGCCATAGGACTTGCCCTGGACCCGCGCCACGTCGCGCACCACCGCCTTGGCGGCCATGGTACCGAAGGTGATGATCTGGCTGACCGCATTGCGCCCGTAGGTCTCGGCCACGTACTCGATCACCCGGTCGCGGCCTTCCATGCAGAAGTCGATGTCGAAGTCGGGCATGGAGACCCGTTCCGGGTTGAGGAAGCGCTCGAACAGCAGGTCGTACTGCAGCGGATCGAGGTCGGTGATCTTCTGCACGTAGGCCACCAGCGAGCCGGCACCCGACCCACGGCCCGGACCCACCGGAATGCCGTTGCGCTTGGCCCACTGGATAAAGTCCATCACGATCAGGAAATAGCCGGGGAAGCCCATCTGAATGATGATATCCAGCTCGAAATTCAGCCGATCGACGTAGACCTGGCGCTTTTCCTCGTAATTCGGCGTGGTCTCCCGGGGCCAGAGCACGGCCAGGCGCTCTTCCAGGCCATCGAAGGAGACCTTGCGGAAGAACTCATCCATGGTCATGCCATCCGGCACCGGGAAGTTGGGCAGGTAGCTCTTGCCCAGCTCGATCTCGATATTGCAGCGCCTGGCGATCTCGACCGTGTTTTCCAGGGCCTCGGGCAGGTCGCTGAACAGCTCCCACATCTCTTCCGGGGTCTTCAGGTACTGCTGGTTGCTGTAGCTGCGCGCGCGCCTCGGATCGTCCAGGGCCCGGCCTTCGCCGATGCAGACGCGGGTCTCATGGGCGTCGAAGTCGGCCGACTTGAGAAAGCGCACATCGTTGGTCGCCACCAGCGGCGCAGCGCAACGCTCGGCCAGGGCCACCGCCAGGTGCAGGTACTCCTCCTCATTGACCCGGTTGGTGCGCTGCAGCTCCAGGTAGAAGCGGTCGGGGAACACGGCCTGCCATTCCTGGTAGGCGGCGTCGGCTTCCTCGGGGTTGCCGGCCAGCAGGGCCAGGCCGATCTCTCCTTCCCGGGCGCCGGACAGGGCGATCAGGCCCTCGGACGCCTGCTTGACCCAGTCACGCTCGATTATCACTTCGCCGTTGCGCTGACCTTCGATAAAGCCGCGGGAAATCAGCTCGGTGAGGTTGCGATAGCCCTGGGCGTTCATCACCAGCAGGGTCATGCGACTGAGCGGGCCGTCCTCGTCCTTGCTCGCCAGCCAGAGGTCGGCGCCACAAATAGGCTTGATCCCGCCGCCCATGGCCGCCTTGTAGAACTTCACCAGGGAACAGAGATTGCGCTGATCGGTGACCGCCACCGCCGGCATGCCCGCCGCCGCCGCAGCCTTGACCAGCGGTTTGACCCGCACCAGGCCATCGATCAGGGAGAATTCGGTGTGCAGACGCAGGTGAACGAAAGAGGCGGTCATGGTGTTCCTATAAAAACCCGGCTACGGCAGGGGCGCGATTGTACCGGGCCGCGGATTAAAGCTACAGGCTTCGACCGGGCAGATCTGCGCCGATTTCGCCGAAGCCCTGCGGTGCGCTGAGCGCTCCCTACAAGAGCCGTAGGTCGGGTTATCCCGTAGGATGGGTTGAGCGCAGCGATACCCATCGAGCGCCACAGGGCATCGGCAGCCGTAGGTCGGGTTAGCGAAGCGTAACCCGACAACGAAAAGCGCGTCGATAAAGCCCGTAGGATGGGCTCCGACGGCCTCAGCCTTGGGCGAGCAACACGTTCAGCCGCGCCACATGCTCCGCCTGGGCCTGCAGCTCCAGCTGCTGACGCACCGGGGCGAAGGAGCGGCGGTGGATCAGGGTGGCGCCCAGGCGCTGCAGGGCTTCCAGGTGCACGGGGGTCGGGTAGCCCTTGTGCTGGGCCAGGCCATAGCCGGGGTACTGGGCGTCCAGCAGGCACATCTCCCGGTCGCGGCTGACCTTGGCCAGGATCGAAGCGGCGGCGATCGCCGGCTCCTGGCCGTCGCCCTGGATCACCGCCCGACTGGGCATGCTCAGGACCGGACAGCGGTTGCCGTCGATCAGGGCCAGGCGCGGCACCACGCTCAAGCCCTCGACCGCGCGCTGCATGGCCAGCATGGTCGCGTGCAGGATGTTCAGTCGGTCGATCTCCTCCACCTCGGCGCGGGCGATGCACCAGGCCAGGGCCTTTTCGCGGATCTCGTCGAAGAGCTTCTCGCGGCGGGCCTCGGTCAGCTTCTTCGAGTCGTTCAACCCGAGTATCGGCCGCCGTGGATCGAGTA
>DATDTH010000616.1:0-2353 GCA_035290985.1 Pseudomonas sp.
GTTTACGAGGTGTAAATGAGCAGTCCGAGCCTGTTTTTAACGCCCCCTTCTTTTCATCAAGAGGGGCAACGCAGGTAGTTTTTCAACCGCCTGTTAGTCCTGGTGGTAGGGGGCGGACAGTTCATGCACCGCCTCGAGGAAGGCGCCGGCATGGGCCGGGTCGACTTCCGGGGTGATGCCGTGGCCGAGGTTGAACACATGGCCGGAACCCGTGCCGTAGCTGGCCAGGATCCGCGCCACTTCGTCGCGAATGGCCGCGGGTTTCGCATAGAGCACGGTCGGGTCCATATTGCCCTGCAGGGCCACCTGCTGGCCGACCCGCCGGCGGGCCTCGCCGAGGTCGCAGCTCCAGTCCAGGCCCAGGGCGTCGGCACCGGTCGCGGCCAGGGATTCCAGCCACAGGCCACCGTTCTTGGTGAACAGGATGACCGGGATCTGGCGGCCCTCGTGTTCGCGGATCAGGCCGTCGACGATCTTCTGCATATAGGCCAGGGAAAAGCGCTGGTAGGCGTCCGCCGACAGGTTGCCGCCCCAGGTGTCGAAGATCTGCACCGCCTGGGCGCCGGCGCGGATCTGGCCGTTGAGGTAGGCGGTGACCGACTGCGCCAGCTTGTCCAGCAGCAGGTGCATGGCCTGAGGGTTGTCGTAGAGCATGGCCTTGGACTTGCGGAAGTCCTTGGACGAGCCGCCTTCGACCATATAGGTGGCCAGGGTCCAGGGGCTGCCGGAGAAGCCGATCAGCGGCACCCGGCCGTTCAGCGCGCCGCGTATGGTGCGCACGGCGTCCATCACATAGCCCAGGTCCTGTTCCGGATCGGGAATCGGCAGGGCCTCGATATCGGCCAGGGTGCTGATCACCTTTTTGAAGCGCGGACCTTCGCCGGTTTCGAAATACAGGCCCTGGCCCATGGCATCTGGGATGGTCAGGATGTCGGAGAAGAGGATGGCCGCGTCCAGCTGCGGGTAGCGGTCCAGCGGCTGCAGGGTGACCTCGCAGGCGAACTGCGGGTTCTGCATCAGGCCCATGAAATCACCGGCCTTGGCCCGGCTGGCGCGGTACTCCGGCAGGTAGCGACCGGCCTGGCGCATCATCCACACCTGGGTGAGGTCGACGGGTTGCTTGAGCAGGGCACGCAGGAAACGATCGTTCTTCAGGACAGTCATGGCGGCATCCGGGAAAAAAGTGCGGGCATTGTCGCAAGGGGTAGCGGCAAGCGGCAAGCTCGAAGCAGGCAAGCGGGCAAGCGGGCAAGCTTCAAGCTCCAAGCTCCAAGCCACTTCGCTCTTACTTGCCGCTTATGGCTTATGGCTTGTAGCTTGCCCGCTGGCGTCGTCAGACGCCCAGGTAATCGAGGATACCTTCGGCGGCCTGGCGCCCCTCGAAAATCGCGGTCACCACCAGGTCGGAACCGCGGACCATGTCGCCACCGGCGAAGATCTTCGGGTTGCTGGTCTGGTGCTTGAACTGCGCCTGCTCAGGGGCGATGACCCGGCCCTGGCTGTCGGTCTGAATGCTGAACTGCTCGAACCAGGGTGCCGGGCTCGGACGGAAACCGAAGGCGATGACCACGGCATCGGCCGGGATGATCTCCTCGGAACCGGGGATCGGCTCGGGGCTGCGCCGGCCGCGGGCATCCGGTTCGCCGAGACGGGTCTCGACCACCTTGACGCCTTCGACTCTGTCCTCGCCGACTATGGCGATGGGCTGGCGGTTGTAGAGGAACTTGACCCCCTCTTCCTTGGCGTTCTTCACTTCCTTGCGCGAACCCGGCATGTTCTCTTCGTCACGGCGGTAGGCGCAGGTCACCGCCTTGGCGCCCTGGCGGATCGAGGTGCGGTTGCAGTCCATTGCGGTGTCGCCACCGCCCAGTACCACGACCTTCTTGCCCTTCATGTCGATGAAGTCTTCCGGCGCCTTCTCGAACCCCAGGTTGCGGTTGACGTTGGCGATCAGGAAATCCAGGGCGTCATAGACGCCCGGCAGGTCCTCGCCGGCAAAACCGCCCTTCATGTAGGTGTAGGTGCCCATGCCCATGAAGACCGCGTCGTAGTCGGCCAGCAGTTGCTCGATGGTCACGTCCTTGCCGACTTCGGTATTCAGGCGAAACTCGATACCCATGCCGGTGAAGACTTCGCGGCGGCGGCTCAGCACGCTTTTTTCAAGTTTGAACTCGGGAATGCCGAAGGTCAGCAGACCGCCGATTTCCGGGTTCTTGTCGAACACCACCGGACTGACGCCGTTGCGCACCAGCACATCGGCGCAGCCCAAGCCGGCCGGGCCGGCACCGATCACCGCAACGCGTTTGCCAGTTGGCACCACGCGCGACATATCCGGACGCCAGCCCATGGCGAA
>DATDTH010000617.1:0-11125 GCA_035290985.1 Pseudomonas sp.
CTATGCGTAAACAAAGGCTAAATCCGCTCGAATTCAATAATTCAGGGGGAATAACCGCTTAAGCCGCTCAAATAATGAGCGATTCGCTTTGCCTTCGTCGGGCGCTGGCTTTGTATGAATTCAAGTCCGACAGGCTCCTAGCCGCCTGATCGGGCGACGCAGCACGGTGACAGCCTGTTCGTTCGGAGCATGACAAAGGCGCAACGCTCAAAACCGTTCCTGCGACAGGGGTCAATCCGGCCTGTTGCCTGGAATCCATATAGAGACTATTCTTAATATATAGTCCATATATGGAGATAGCTCATGCCAGTCGCCCTGCACCAACATGAACCTGCCTTCGACCTCGATTCGACCAAAGCCGGCCAGGTTGCGTTGAAGTTCTTTTTCAACCTGATGGAGAAATGGAACTGCTCGGTAGAGCAGCAAATGACCCTGTTGGGTTCCATAGGCCGCAGCACCCTGTACAAATATCGGCAGTTACCCGAGGTGCGCCTGCCCCGCGACACCATGGAGCGCGTGTCCTACTTGATGGGCATCCACAAGTCCCTGCGAATTTTGTTCGGCGACAAACCTTCGACCTATGAATGGATCAAGAAAGCCAACAGCGAAGCCCCATTCAACGGCAACAGCGCGCTGCAATTGATGCTGGCCGGCGGCGTGGTCGACCTCGCCGATGTACGTCGCTACCTCGACGGTGTCAGGGGTTGAGCGCGCCGCCGGAACTGAAGGTTCCGAACTGGCGGCAGGCCTATCGCCTGGTGTCTAGCTCGTTCCCGCCAATTTCCATATTCGAGGATGTCCTCGACCCCGCCGACCTGGAACAAGCCTACCTGATCGAAGGCTTGACCAATGATCGGCTACGCGAAGAGGCTGGCCTGCTATCTCATGTAGCCGCCGAAGACCGAGTCAGCGGTCCCGGCGCATCGCCCTTGATGGCCGCCTTCACCCATGTCGGCGCGGTCAGTCGCTTCACCGCGGGTCAATACGGCGTGTACTACTGCGCCGACAGCTTGCCGGCCGCGGTGGCGGAAACCCGTTTTCACCGCGAACGCTTCCTACGCGCCACCGCCGAGCCGAGTCTGGAACTGACGCTGCGCTCCTACCTGTGCCGCATCGTCAAGCCGCTGCACGATATCCGCGACGATCACGAACAGCTGCATGACCCGGACTTGAGCGCCTATCCGGTTGCTCAGCGCTTTGCCGCCGAACTGCGCAAGCAGCAGTCCTGGGGTTTGCTTTACCGCAGCGTGCGCCACCCCGGTGGCGAATGCGCCGCGCTGTTTCGCCCGCCAGCGGCGAGCATCCCGCGGCAGGGCGTCCATTTGCGCTATGTCTGGGACGGCAAGCTGCAGCAGATCGTCAATGTCTTCGAGATCAAGGAAATTACCTAGTAGGCCCTGTTTTTGAAACCGCTGGCGATATGCCCAGCGAAACCGGCCAAGCGCGGCATGCGCTGGCACCCCCTCGATGCAAGGAAGTACGAATGAACGAATTGGATATCTTCGACGTGGTCGAAACCGAACGATCGCCCGGCGCGGTTTTCGAGGTGGTGCAGTACAAATCCCTGAAGGGCTCCGATGACCTGCTCGTCGCGGAAAAGGTCTTTTTCGCCAACCAGGCCGACATCCACCTGAAGATGGTCAGGATCAAGCTGGACAATAGCCAGGTGCTGATCGAGCCCGGAGCGCTCTACTTCATGAAAGGCGACCTACAGCTGGAATCGGCCATGCAGGGCGGCATGGCCAAGGGGCTGATGCGCAAATTCATGACCGGCGAAACCCTGTTTCAATCACGGATCAAGGGCACGGGCGAAGTCTACCTGGAGCCGACCTTCGGCCATTACCTGCTCTTCAATATCGACAACGACGCCCTGATCTTCGACAAGGGCGCTTTCTACTGCGGCTCGGGCAACCTGGAAGTCAGCGCGAAGATGCAGAGCAATGTGTCCAGCGCCCTGTTCGGCGGCGAGGGTCTTTTTCAGACCCAGGTCAAGGGTACGGGGATAGTGGTTCTCAATTCGCCGGTGCCGGTTGCCGAGCTGCTGATGTACGAATTGGCCAAGGGCGAGAAGCTCTCGGTGGACGGCGACTTCGCCTTCGTCAGGACCGCCAGCGTGAGCTTCAAGGCGGAAAAATCCGGCAAATCCCTGTTCCAGTCGGTCACCAGTGGTGAAGGCTTGCTGCAGACCTTCACCGGCCCCGGAGTGATCTGGCTGGCCCCGACCCAGGCGGTGTACGCCAAGCTGAAATTGGCCAACGGCTTCTCCAACCTGACCCGCAACCAGGGCAGCATGGGCACCAAGACTAGTTGAGCGTTGCGGCGGTCTGGAGTCCTGTGTAGGAAGGCGGGGACGCTCAGTCGGGGGGGGGCAGCCTCAGACTGCGATGTTTTCACATGACCTCCCCACTCGCAGTAGACGCGTTCCGTACGGATCAAGTAGTGTTTCAAGCGGATTTGCTCACGCACCTGATCAAGCGGCTTAGGTAACTCCCTTACGCGAACAGAAAATTCCTACAAGGCCCAGCCTAGATGGGCATGACTGGAGGGCCTGAAAGGTTATCCACCACGCCCTGCAAGAGTGTCATGCACCATTGTGTGTCTATTTATTATTATAACTGCAAGGATCGCAACATGAAAAAATCCATTTCACTTATTCTAATTACGATTTGTTTTTTGGGATGGAGCCAGGCATTCGCTCAGAGCGAAAAACAGCCAAGACTAAGAACCACGGATAAAACTGGCTGTTATCTGACAGACGGTGAATTTATCGGACCAACCATCGTACTGGCGACCGGCCTGTATCACGAACCAGGCTTCCCAAAAGACAGAGCCTTGAAGATAATTGATGTTGCTGTATCGTCCGGGTGCGACATTGAAGAACCCGACGAAATAGGCTCGACCCCACTGGCTGCCTCAATTATTTATAATGAGCCAGACTTAGTAGAATTTTTGTTGGAAAAGGGTGCGAACCCTTACCTAAAAATATCAAGCTCTAAAAAATATCTTAATGGATTAAATTCCTTTGAGATAGCTGAGCTTCTCATCAAGAACCAGCCATCACAAAATAGAGAAAAAATATACACCAAACTTAATATGCATAGAAAATAAGCATAGCATGCGATTCAAATCGCTCGTCTCGCTCACCGGGACCGGCTAAAGCCGGCCCACTAACTTAATCACCAGACAACCTAAAGACACATCCATGAACAAAATCATCTCGATCATTATTGCATGCCTGTTTTCAATTAATTCTTTTGCCGCAGAAGACTACGATGGGATTCCGGAGAAATTTATAACATCTATTCAAGAGCACCAATATCAAGAAGCAATAGATAACTTATATCCAGGAAAGGAATACTGGAAAACAGCTGAAGGGCAAGCTGAAAAAGCAGGTTTTTCTGCAAAAATGGAAAAGGCTGGAAACTATCGCTTCCACGAACTTCTCTCTGAAAAGAAAATTGGTAATCACTATGTAGTTCAAAGCTACATAATAGGATTCAAAGATCGCCCTCTGTTTTTTTCAATAGTCCTGTACAAGCCTGAAAAATCGTGGCTAGCAAAAGGCTTTCAATTTGATGAAAGCTATCAAAACATAAAAAATTTCAGCCTGCAGCAAGCACAATAATGAGCTCAACATCGTTAATTTTTCTCACTGAGCTCGCAAGAGATGTGCTTTTCTCGTCTGTTAACGTAATCCTTGGGTAAGCTATGATTGCGCGAATAAAAATTCGCTTTTGTTGCAATTTTTCCTCTGTACGGCGCTACTGGAATTGGTGCCTGATCTCAAGAAGCCTTTCATTCTGCAGTCGTCAGTCTCGCAGGAAGAGTTGGAGGGATATCAGATGTGGCTAGAAGCTGGCGGCGTATACTTCTGAGCACTCCGTCTAACAATCCACTGAGGATAAATTGGAGCGCTGTGAATAAGAACAAAGGACTGATAGCGTGGTCGCCTAATCACTCCAAACCATTCGATTTCTTACTCCAGGCCTTACCATCGCAAGGAACACAGTATGCGCAAGACCCTCGCAATCAGCCTCACCCTATGTCTGATTTCTTTTCCCGTTTCAGCTGAGCCAAAGCCACCCGTACCGCAACGCTTTATGGACCGTTTGGAAAACTTCAAGCCTCATCCTGGCCACGTCGTTTTAGAGAAGCGTACCGAGGGCGAGCGTTTCACCTTGGTGACCCTGCCTGAGGGCGAGGCAACCGACAATTGGACCAGTCGCTTCACCATCCTGGTCGAGCCACCGTTCGAACCTATTCCCCATGAAGGGATTGGTGCGTTAATGGCCAGCATAGAACTCCCCTATGAGGAGTCTTGCCCCATTGAAAATCGCTTCTACCACGTAGAAAGTTTGACTTATATGGTTGATGACGAACACCCTTCTCGTTCCATGCTGACGGGATGCGGGCAGCTGAATACAACGAGCGGCCTGGTCCGGGAAGTCAGCTACAGCCGTCTCATTGCGGGGCCGCAAGGACTCTTCACCGTGCAATGGTCCGAGCGCTCAGCGGCAAGCGACGAAATCACTCGCGAAGAGCTGAACCAGCTCAGTGAACGCATGGATCAGCTCGATCCCTTTGGCGGCTTTGCGGTGCGCGAAGCCACCAGGGCCCGCGAAGACCAGGCCTTTATGTTGCGCTGACTACCCCCTCTCCATCGGTAAATTTACAATGGGTGCCGCCACCTTAAACTTCGCCCCATTAGCCTCACATCGGACCAAACGCCTCTAGTATGGTCATTAATCAATAACAAGCAGACCCATGAAAAATCTTCGAAACCTACTGTTTTTAACACTCTTACTTACCCAGGTAGCTGGATGCGTAGGATTTGATTTTGTTCACAGCAAAACCTCCAGCTCGGGAGCCCCAGAAAAAATCGATGGTGCAGAAAAAACCACGACCTACAACAGTGGATTCAAATGGGTGGGTATATACATTTCCATGACAGTGCCGATTCCGCTGATTATCCCCTACGGCAGAGAGTCCGACACCACATGGATAAAAGATCATGAATTGGTTTATCGAGAGCAAGTCCGCACAACAACCAGCGGTTATGGGTGCGCCATCTGGTTAGAATGCGGCAAATTGATCACATGGGGTCATTTATTTTTGGAGCCTGACACATACCATTAAGAGGCCATCTAAATGCAAGATGAATTAATTTTCTTATTGGTCGGATGTTTCCTCCTGGCACCTGCCATATTGGCAGTGGCCGGCACAGGAAAAATGCAGCTGACAGCAATCGGGATGATTGTCGTCGCATTAACTGGATTGTTCATCCTTAACTGGCCCCTCCTACTCAATATACTATTTGTTATTTTTCTCGCGCTGTGCGGGATGCTCGCGCTCGTGCTTATTCCCGGTCTAATCGGCGGCTTCGCGGATAAAAAATACACAGATAAATTTCCAGCTTTCAAAAGCGCACCAATCAAGATAATTACCAGCCCCAAAGGCTACACCTACAAATTTCATATCGTAAAAATTGAAAATTATTACATTACTGGACTTGAATATGACATCTGGGTTGATGGTGGCATCGAGCAAGCCAGAACAAGATGGACATTGAAATTTCCGGATTACGCGTCTGCCGACCGAGATCTAAACATGCGAGCGCATCACATGATGGCAAATGAGCTATTTTCAGTCCGATAGGCCCCCTTAGGCTCGACTTGCCCCAGACACGCCTGGAGGTTTAAGTTGATGACATTGGGCTAGCGTCGGCCCCTTAACCGAACGTCGGGCCCCATGATGCGCATGCTTGCTCGGAACTTGAGCGAGCAGAACACCAACCTTTACCCTCAAAGCCTCAGCCAAACGGCCATCAGGTCTAGACGGGGCCACGCTACCGGGCTACGTGCGGCCCGTTAACTCCAGCGTTATGCGCAGAGAGACATCATGACCACTCCACTTCCTCCAGGTCAGCGCGAGGCCGCCGCTTTCCACCGGTTTGGTCTGACCCAGTTCGCCACGCGGTTCCCCAAGCAGGTCTCAACTTGCACACTGCAGGTTGCGGGACACGTCGCTACCAAGCTTCTGTTGACTGACCCTTTGCACGGGCTGCCACGTACTGAGCTGACTTGTGACTTTCACTGCGTCACGACATGGAGCTTTCGAGCGCTTTGCTGGGAGGGTGTCCGGTTCATCGACTTCTACGAGAAGGTCCTTGTGCCCTTGGCGGGGCCGAGAGTCGGATCAACTCTGGTGGCATTCAAAGGTCAAGATGGTGCGCGAACAGCCATGTTGCTTGAAGACCTGCTGTCTCCAGATGTCCTGCTCGCAGATCGGCTGAACGGTGAAGCGCTTTCAGTTGATCATGGCGCTCCACTGCGCTTGATCGCACCCGCGCACTACGGCTACAAGTCCGGAAAGCACCTTTCCACAATCGAGTTCAGAGACCCCGAAGAAGGCTATCGAGTGTCCGGTTTTCGTTTCATGGATCACCCTCGTGCCCGTGTGGCACTCGAAGAGCGCGGTCGGGTGTTTCCCGGCTGGCTTCTGCGGTACCTGTACCGCCCACTGATTTCCAGCACTGCCAGCCGTTTCGCAAGGGCCAGCCGAAATAAACAGAGTGCGGCGGACTAACCCTCGCTCAAGCAGGGAACGCCAAGAGTGGCGGGTGTGATTTCTCAGAGCGGCGGTCCACGCGACCCCGCCGAACACCGCAGCTAAGCCGCATGGCCAACTCTCGCGGTCATGGACCGCTCCTACAATAGCCTCGCGATACAGTAACCAAACTCTCGCTTGACCAGTGACGGAGCCGTCCAGGCCACCACAGCTTGACTTGGTCGCGCGGCAGCTTTACGTTAACGTAAAGGTAAACGAGCGACGACTTCGACCCATGGCAGCGACCTACAGCATCTCCGACCTGGCCCGCGAGCTGGACATCACCACCCGCGCCATCCGCTTCTACGAGGAGCAAGGCCTGCTCGCCCCCGAGCGGCGTGGCCAGGAGCGCATCTACGGACCCAAGGACCTGGTCACGCTCAAGCTGATCCTGCGCGGCAAGCGCATCGGTTTTTCCCTGGCCGAGTGCAAGGAGCTGATCGAGCTCTACGACCCGGTGCACGGCAACCGCAAGCAGCTGGAGACCTTTATGGACAAGATCGCCCAGCGCCGCGCCCAGCTCGAACAGCAGTTGCTGGATATCCAGCAGATGCAGCTGGAGCTGGATACGGCCGAGGAACGCTGCCTGGCCGCGCTCTCTGAAACCGATAAAAAACAATCAATTAGCTACTAAGCTTAATCACAAATACAACAGGTGGAACCATGAGCTATCCGTCACTCAACTTCGCCCATGGCGAAACCCTGGATATGCTGCGCGAGCAGGTACAGCACTTTGCCGCTGCCGAGATCGCGCCCCGCGCCGCCGGGATCGACCGCGACAACCTGTTCCCGACCGACCTCTGGCGCAAGCTCGGCGACATGGGCCTGCTCGGCATCACGGTGGAAGAAGAGTACGGCGGCTCGGGCCTGGGCTACCTGGCCCACGTCATCGCCATGGAAGAAATCAGCCGCGCCTCGGCTTCGGTCGCCCTCTCCTACGGCGCCCACTCCAACCTCTGCGTCAACCAGATCAAGCGCAACGGCACGGCCGAACAGAAGGCCAAGTACCTGCCCAAACTGGTCAGCGGCGAACATGTCGGCGCCCTGGCCATGAGCGAGCCGAATGCCGGCTCCGACGTGGTCTCCATGAAGCTGCGCGCCGACAAACACGGCGACCACTATGTGCTCAACGGCAGCAAGACCTGGATCACCAACGGCCCGGACGCCAACACCTACGTGATCTATGCCAAGACCGACCTGGACAATGGCCCCCACGGCATCAGCGCCTTTATCGTCGAGCGTGACTGGAAGGGTTTTACCCGCGGCAGCAAGTTCGACAAGCTCGGCATGCGCGGTTCCAACACCTGCGAGCTGTTCTTCGACGGGGTCGAGGTGCCGGAGGAAAACGTGCTCGGCCAGCTCAACGGCGGCGTGCGCGTGCTGATGAGCGGCCTGGACTACGAACGCGTGGTGCTCTCCGGTGGGCCCACCGGGATCATGCAGGCCTGCATGGATGTCATCGTGCCCTACATCCACGACCGCAAGCAGTTCGGCCAGAGCATCGGCGAGTTCCAACTGATCCAGGGCAAGGTCGCCGACATGTACACCCAACTCAACGCCAGCCGCGCCTACCTCTATGCCGTGGCCCAGGCCTGCGACCGTGGCGAGACCACCCGCAAGGACGCCGCTGGGGTGATCCTCTACACCGCCGAGCGCGCCACCCAGATGGCCCTGGACGCGATCCAGATCCTCGGCGGCAACGGCTATATCAACGAGTTCCCCACCGGCCGCCTGCTGCGCGATGCCAAGCTCTACGAGATAGGCGCCGGCACCAGCGAGATCCGCCGCATGCTGATCGGCCGCGAGCTGTTTAATGAAACCAAGTAGCAGTTTCACGGAGTAGCTCCATGACCACCCTGCACACCCAGCTCAACCCGCGCTCGCCGGAGTTCGCCGCCAACCGCGGGGCGATGCTCGGCCTGGTCGAGGACCTGCGCGGTCTGCTCGGCCGCATCCATGAAGGCGGCGGCGCCAAGGCCCAGGAGCGGCATGCCTCGCGGGGCAAGCTGCTGCCCCGCGAGCGGATCAACCGCCTGCTCGACCCGGGTTCGCCTTTTCTGGAAATCGGCCAGTTGGCCGCTTATGAGGTCTATGGCGAGGACGTACCGGCCGCCGGTGTGATCGCCGGTATCGGCCGGGTCGAGGGCGTCGAGTGCCTGATCCTGGCCAACGACGCCACGGTCAAGGGCGGCAGCTATTACCCGCTGACGGTTAAAAAGCACCTGCGCGCCCAGGCCATCGCCCAGGAGAACCGCCTGCCCTGCATCTACCTGGTGGACTCCGGCGGCGCCAACCTGCCGCGCCAGGACGAGGTGTTCCCCGACCGCGAGCATTTCGGGCGGATCTTCTTCAACCAGGCCAACATGAGCGCCCTGGGCATCCCGCAGATAGCCGTGGTCATGGGCTCCTGCACCGCCGGCGGCGCCTACGTACCGGCCATGTCCGACGAAACCATCATGGTGCGCAACCAGGCCACCATCTTCCTCGCCGGCCCGCCGCTGGTACGCGCCGCCACAGGCGAGGTGGTCAGCGCCGAGGACCTGGGCGGCGCCGATGTGCACTGCAAGACCTCGGGCGTAGCGGACCACTATGCCGAGAACGACGAACACGCCCTGGCCCTGGCCCGGCGCTGCATTGCCAACCTGAACTGGCGCAAGCTGGGACAATTGCAGAGCCGCCCACCACGCCTACCGCTCTATGGCCTGGACGAGGTCTACGGGGTGATTCCGGCCGACGCCAAGCAGCCCTTCGATGTCCGCGAAATCATCGCGCGGCTGGTGGACGGCTCCGAGTTCGACGAATTCAAGGCGCTGTTCGGCAGCACCCTCGTCTGTGGTTTCGCCCATTTGCAGGGCTACCCCATCGCCATACTCGCCAACAACGGCATCCTGTTCGCCGAATCCGCGCAGAAAGGCGCGCACTTCATCGAACTGGCCTGCCAGCGCGGCATTCCCCTGCTGTTCCTGCAGAACATCACCGGTTTTATGGTCGGCCAGAAGTACGAGGCCGGCGGCATTGCCAAGCACGGCGCCAAGCTGGTCAATGCGGTGGCCTGCGCCAAGGTGCCGAAGTTCACCGTGATCATCGGCGGCAGTTTCGGCGCCGGCAACTACGGCATGTGCGGCCGCGCCTACGACCCGCGCTTCCTCTGGATGTGGCCGAACGCGCGGATCGGCGTGATGGGCGCCGAACAGGCCGCCGGCGTGCTGGTCCAGGTCAAGCGCGAGCAGAGCGAACGGGCCGGCCTGGGCTTTTCCGCCGAGGAGGAAGCGGCCATCAAGGGACCGATCCTCCAGCAATACGAAACCCAGGGTCACCCCTACTACTCCAGCGCCCGGCTGTGGGACGACGGCGTGATCGACCCGGCGCAGACCCGCGAGGTGCTGGGCCTGGCCCTGTCCGCCAGCCTCAATGCGCCGATCGAGCCTACCCGCTTCGGCGTGTTCCGGATGTAATAAAAAACAGCGACAAGCTTCAAGCTGTGCGCCTTGCAGCTTGAGGCTTATAGCTTGCCGCTAGCGACCGAAGGTAGCCTTATGACCGACTTCACCACCTTAGAACTTGAACAAGATCCGCGCGGCTTCGCCACCCTCTGGCTCGACCGCTCGGAGAAGAACAATGCCTTCAATGCCCAGATGATCCGCGAGTTGATCCTGGCCCTGGATGCGGTCCAGGCCGATCGCAGCCTGCGCTTTCTGCTGCTGCGCGGGCGCGGCAAGCATTTCTCCGCTGGAGCCGACCTGGCCTGGATGCAGCATTCGGCGACCCTGGACTACAGCGCCAACCTGGCCGACTCCCGCGAACTTGCCGAACTGATGCACAATCTGTATCAGCTCAAGCTGCCGACCCTGGCCGTGGTCCAGGGCG
This sequence comes from Pseudomonas sp., assembly GCA_035290985.1. GTDB lineage: Bacteria > Pseudomonadota > Gammaproteobacteria > Pseudomonadales > Pseudomonadaceae > Aquipseudomonas. Next base: position 10,474 of record DATDTH010000617.1, read on the forward strand.
CCGCCTTCGGCGGTGCCCTCGGCCTGATCAGTTGCTGCGACATGGCGATCGGCGCCACAGACGCGCAATTCTGCCTGTCCGAGGTGCGCATCGGCCTGGCCCCGGCGGTGATCAGCCCCTTCGTGGTCCAGGCCATCGGCGAGCGGGCGGCGCGCCGCTATGCCCTGAGCGCCGACCGTTTCGACGGTAAGCGGGCCCGACAACTGGGCCTGCTCGCCGAATGCTATGCCCCGGACCAACTGGAGCAGGCGGTCGCCGACTGGGTGGACAAGCTACTGCTCAACAGCCCCCAGGCCATGCAGGCCAGCAAGACCCTGCTGCTGGAGGTCGGTTCCGGGGTGCTGAGCCCGGCGCTGCGGCGCTACACCGAGAACGCCATCGCCCGCATCCGGGTCAGCCCCGAGGGTCAGGAGGGCCTGCGCGCCTTCCTCGAAAAACGCCAGCCGGGCTGGCAGAACTGAAGCTCCAGGCTGCAAGCGTCAAGCCGCAAGAGCCAACCGTGGCCATGAGGATTTGCCTGTGATGAACATGATTACCACCTTACTGGTCGCCAACCGCGGCGAAATCGCCTGCCGCGTGATGCGTACCGCCAAGGCCCTGGGCATCGGCACCGTGGCCGTGCACAGCGCCGTCGACCGCGATGCCCGCCATG
>DATDTH010000618.1:0-7716 GCA_035290985.1 Pseudomonas sp.
GCTTGATACCCCAGTCAGGGCCCGCGCACTGCGCGGGCCTTCGACCACCTCATTTGCAACTCACGGTCCACAGCTGGTCCAGGCGGGTGGTGTAGCCCGGGCTCAGCAGCTCCCGCCGCATGCCCCAGTCCGGGGCCGCCGGCACCGAGGCCAGGCGCAGGGTTCCCCGCCCCCATTTGCCATTGACCCGATCCAGGGCCTGCATCAGTCGCTCGGCCGCCGCCGGCGGCGCGCTGGCGAACAGATCCTCGGTGAACTGCCCGCGCGGGCGCAGGTCCAGCAACAGCACCTCTGCCTTGCTGTAGGCGTAGCCGTCGCGAAACAGCTGCTGCAGGCCGTCCATGGCCGCCGCACTGATCAGCCGGGTGTCGTCGCTGGGATAGGGCAGCTCGCAGACCAGGCCGCGGGCATACTGGGCTTCGTCCGGGTTGAACATGCCGGTGCGGATCGACACCCGCACCCGCTTGCACAGCGACCCCTGGGCCCGCAGTTTTTCGCAGGCCCGCGCCGTGTAGCTGGCCACCGCCTCGCGGATCGGCGCCAGGGTGCGCAGCCGCATGCCGAACATCCGCGAACAGCAGATCGCCTGCTTGGGCGGCGCCACCTCCTCCAGGTCGAGGCAAGCGGTGCCGCGCAATTCCCGGGCGGTTTTTTCCAGGACCACGCTGAACCGCGTGCGCAGCGTCCAGGGATCGGCCTGGGCCAGGTCCCAGGCGGTCTTGATCTGCATGACCTGCAGCTGCTCGGTCAACCGCCGGCCGATGCCCCAAACCTCGCCGACGGCGATGACCTTGAGCAGCTTGTCGCGGCGCACGGGGTCGCAGATGTCCACCACCCCGCCGGTCTGGCGCTGCCATTTCTTTGCCGCGTGATTGGCCAGCTTGCTCAGGGTCTTGGTCGCGGCGATGCCCACGCCGGTTGGGATGCCGGTCTGGCGCAGCACCTGGCGGCGGATCTCGCGGCCCAGCTGCTCGCGGTTGGCAATGCCGGACAGGTCCGCGAACGCCTCGTCGATCGAATAGACCTCCAGCGCCGGTACCAGGGACTCGATGACCGTCATCACCCGCTGGCTCAGGTCGCCGTAGAGCGCGTAATTCGAAGAGAACGCCAGGATGCCGTGACGCTTGAGCTCGTGCTTGATCTGAAAATAGGGCGCGCCCATTTTCACGAAGGGTTTGGCATCGGCCGAGCGGGCGATCACGCAGCCATCGTTATTGCTCAGCACCACGATGGGCGTCTGCCGCAGGTCGGGGCGGAACACCCGTTCGCAGCTGGCATAGAAGCTGTTGCAATCGATCAGGGCGAAGACCGACTCAGGCGCGGTCATGGCAACGCACGCTGAAACGCACCACGCCCCAGATCAGCAACTCGTCGCCCTCGAGTATGTAGCGCGGGGCATAGCGGTCATTCTCCGACAGCAGCACGGGCAGGCCGTCACGGGTCGACAGGCGCTTGACCAGGGGTTCGTTGTTGACCGCGGCGATCACGATATCGCCCTGCTCGGCCTCGCGCGAACGATCGACCACCAACAGGTCGCCATCATGGATGCCGGCTCCGAGCATGCTGTCGCCGGCGGCGCGCACCAGGTAGGTGTGCGGCGTGCGCAGCGCCAGCAGATCGTCGAGGGAAATTTGCCGCTCGATATGGTCCTGGGCCGGCGAGGGAAAACCGGCGGGCACACGGAAGGCATACAAGGGCAGCGGCGAACCGGACGGCGCGACCGGCCCCAGGAAAGTGACAGTCATGGTTCCACCTTCGGATTACTGTATAAAAACACAGTATCGTCGAAAGATGGCCAGAAGCAATCATTGCGTGACGGAAGGCGGCGGAGCCATGCGGCGCCCGCCGTCTTTGGACTCACCGCCGGAGTCGTCAGGCGCCGTTGAATAGCCACCAACGCGCCGAACCGAGCAGGCGGGTATCCAGAGGCGTGCACGCCACTGTCCGGCGAAACCCAGCGCGGAGAATGGCCTTAGCCCCCTCGCAGTCAATCCAATACGCCTCTTCCCCAGCCGTGCCGCAGACGATCAGGGTCGGCGCCTGGATCGCTCCCAGTTGCTCGCGGAAATCGGCCTCGCGCACGGCCGCGCAGTTGGCGGCGTAGCCCTGGGACGAGGTCTGCCCCTGAATACCTGAACTGGCTATGATCCACACCTGCAAATCGTGGATGTAGCCATGCCGCTGGGCTATTCGGAGCACAGCGCCTTCACGCGTGCCTTCAAGCAGTGGCGCGGCCGCTCGCCTCAGGAAGCCAGCCCAACTTAACTCCAAATCAGTGTGCTGAAGAGCAGGCGGGACTAAAAAGGTTCTCCGAAAGGAAGCTCACTGAGATAACCTTGCGTCACGAATCAACCATGAACTGTGAACCGAACGATGGGTTTTGAACAACTAGCTGAATTACGTGACCGCCTGCGGGCTGAAAAAGAGCAGGTAACGCCTGATAACACGAAACAGCGCACGCGCAAGCCCCCCCAGCAAACGAAGCCTCGTGAGCAAGATCCTGCAGTGGATGCGATCTGGCGATTGCAGAAGCACTTTCCATTGGCCTTCCCGGTCAATCCGGCCCCCAAGGTTCCGCTCAAGGAGGGCATTCTCAAAGATGCCGAGCAACACCTGGAGCTGCTCGGAGTATCCAGCGAGCAGCTCAAGCTGGGCATCGCCACCTGGTGCCGGGGAAATCGATACTGGGCAAGCATGACGGAGAATGCGCCACGCTTGGATTTGGGCGGCCAGGCAGTTGGCTTGGTGACAGCGGCTCAGGCACTGTATGCGAAGCAGCAAGCCAAGCGGCAGCGCGTACAAGCGCGACGTAGTCAGTCAAAGCCGAAAGCACCTATACAGGACCTCGCCGCCGATACCGCTGCCGAACAGACCGTGGATTAAAATCAATCACGCTCGGGGCTGAGGCTCAGAGTCGATTTTCAAATAAATCGACTCTGACCCTGAGTACCCTGACCCTGAGTACCCTGAGTACCCCAAGGATGTAGGGTGGACCCAGAGCACCGCCGCGCCGCGTATGTCCTGCGGGCTAAGTGCGTAGGTCGGGTTAGCGCAGCGTAACCCGACGTGGTTACTGAGTGGTGACGCGTGCTTGCCCACGGCGCCTGCATCGGCGCCGCCACACCAGCAGCAGACCCAATGCACCCAGCAGCAGCCGCCAGAGGCCCAGCAACCCCGGCAGGATGCCATGGGGCAAGCCATAGCGTTGGACCTGCTTACGGTAGTCGTAACCCTCGGGCATCAGTAGCACGCCATTGGCCTCGGCCCAGGCGGCATAGTCCGCCTGCAACTGGCTGAATAGCACTGCTGCGCACGCAGGTCGTTCACCTCGCCCGGATCGGTACTGATGTCATACAGATACCACTGCCCATCCCCCAGCGGGGGCAGATTGCGCAGCAACTTGGGTCGGACTGGCCCAACTGGGGCGGGTATTGCAGTGCGGCGATCCTTTAATCGCGGTTGCCGCGCAGTCCACCGCCTGTCTGCCCACCCGTCGCCTTGCCTAACCGTGCATATCTGCTAGAACTCAAAGCAGCCGAGCGGCCTTCAAGAATCCTCTCGACTGGCCGATTTCTTACTCAGGGCCAGCCAAAACGGCCACCGAATGACTACAACAACAGGCCGTAGAAATATGAAAGATGCAAGCCTGAAAGTCAGAATGGGCCTTTATATCGTCGCCCTGATCACGCTTATCCTTACCGCCTTTTCATATTTCAATTACCAAAGCATCAAAAACAACCGGACCACGCATATCGTCGAATCCACTCAGCGCGTCAGCGAACGCCTGAAACTGTCCCTACCCGGGCCTTTATGGAACTATGAAAAAAAGTTCGCCGAGGCCGCCATCAAGTCTGAATTGGGCGACCCGAGCATCTCCTTGATCCTGGTGGTCAACGGCCCCAAGATTATCGCCGGCTTTGCCAAGGACAATGCCAACCAAGTTGTCCCGATCGGCGAAATACCAGCCGAAACGCGCGGTTACCTGAACGAAGAAATCTACTATGAAGACGGCAGCAGCAAGAAGCTGGTTGGCCAATTGCTTATTCAATCCAGCGATGCCGGCCTGGAGGAGGAGTTAGACGGCTTGCTGCTGCGCTCCGTGTTGCAGACGCTGTTGTTGGATGTGGCGATCATCGTCATCCTGATGTTACTGCTGCACTCGAATGTTCTTCGCCCCCTCCATCATATGAATGCCGCCCTGGCCGATTTGTCCAAGGGCGAAGGCGACCTGACCCAGCGCCTGGTGATAAGGAGAATGGATGAAGTGGGCAGCCTGGCCGACAACACCAATCAACTCGTCGAAAAACTGCAGAACATCATCAAGGAAATAAAAGGCCTTTCCGAGCGCGTACTGCGTTCCAGCAATACCTGTCAGGAACACGCCAACCAGAACTCCCGCAGCATCAATTCGCAACAACTGGAACTCGATCAGGTGGCTACCGCGATCACCGAAATGACCAGTGCGGTGGAAGAGGTCGCGCAGAACGCCCTCAGTACCTCCCAAGTGACCGACGAGGCCAGCGAGCATGTGAACAAGGCTGTGGAGCTGTCCGGGCATGCCAACCAAGCTATTGCCGGCCTGGTGGTGGAAGTGGAAAAAGTGGCCAACCTCACCCAATCCCTGGCCCAGGAAAGCGGCGCTATCGACAAGGTTATCGAGGTGATCAACGCCATTGCCGAGCAGACTAACCTGCTGGCCCTAAATGCCGCCATCGAGGCAGCACGCGCCGGCGAGCAGGGCCGTGGCTTCGCCGTGGTCGCCGACGAGGTCCGGGTGCTGGCCGGGCGGACCCGCAAGTCCACGGAAGAGATACGCACCATCATTTCTCGTCTGCAGGGCTCGACGCGCAATGTGGTGGGGGCCATGGAACTCAGCCGCAACATGGCCACCGAGGCTGGTCGCGAATCGGAAGTGGTACAGGAGTCGGTGCTGCGCTTTCACGAAACCATGCAGAAAATCCGCGAGATGAATACCTATATCGCGCAGGCCGCCGAAGAGCAGCACAGCGTGGCCGAAGGCATCAGCCAAAGCCTGATCAGGATCTCCGGGCTGAATACCGAAAATACCGAGAACATCGAATTGACCAAAACCGAGAACGCCACCCTGCAAGAGCTTTCCGCGCACCTGGATAGCCTGATCCACCGCTTCAAGGCGTAGCTTCGTGCGCAAGCCCGCCAACGGCGTCTCGGGCAATAGGTAAAGCCCCAGAGCGGTGTTTGCCCACCGCTTTTCACCGTTGTTGAGGAAACCACCATGAGAAAACTGCTCACGCTCTTCGTTCTTCTGCTCGGTTCCACCGCCCTCAATGCACAAACCATCACGGCCGCTGGCGACCCTTGGCCCCCCTTCCTCGACCCCGACCATCCCCAGCAAGGAGTCGCCACGGAACTGGTCAAGGCCGCCTTCGCCTCCCAGGGCGACGAACTCAAGTTCACCTTCGTGCCCTGGCAGCGAGCCCTGGATGGTGTCAAGGAAGGTGAATACGACGTATTGATCGGCGCCTGGAAGACCCAGGAACGGGAAGGCTTTCTCAAGTTCAGCGAGCCCTACCTGTCCAACGACGTCAAATTCATCAAGAAGAAAGGCAGCGACTTCGAGTACTCCGGCATGGACAGCCTGACCGGCAAAACCATCGGTACCGTACGCGGCTACGGTTATGGCGACACCTTCGAGAAGGCCAGCAATTTCAAGAAGGAGGAAGCCGCCAACCTGATGCCCAGCATACTCAAGGTGATCGGCGGTCGCATCGACCTCACCCTGGAAGACGAAGTGGTCGCCAGGAGCCACATCGGTAAGGAAAACCCCGAGGCGCTGGAACAGATCGAGTTCGTCGCCACACCCTTATCCAGCAATGGCCTGCATGTCGCCGGCGGGCTGAAAAACCCGAAGCATGAGGAAATTATCGCTGCATTCAACAAGGGCCTGGCAGCCATCAAGGCCGATGGCACCTTCGACGCCATCCTGCAACGCAACGGCATCAAGTAAAGGAAATCGAGGAAATCGGGGACAGACCACGTTATTTGTACCAAAAAGCCAGGTAAGCCGAGGCAGACTAGACCTTCTGTCTTGAAATCGTGGTCTGTCCCCTAACATCCAACCAGGGCTTCCAACCCCTCAGAAGCCGAGCGCGATAGTCGTCGACCCTCCTTGGCCAGGTTGACCTGCAAAGCCACGTGCGCCACCTCCAGAACATCCCTGGCCAGCGAATAGCTGCCCTTGGCCTGCAGCCAGGCCAACACGTCCGCCAGATGCCAGATCGACGCGCTCCCCTCATGTACCGGCGCCGGGAAGCTGTTCGGATGGGCCAGCATGAGCTTGCGCATGTTCTGCCGCGACATGCCGAGCATCTCTGCCACGTCGGTCAGACCAACCAGATCCGGGGCCATCTCGATCAGCTTGGCCGAAGGTACGGCGCTGCGCACGTCAGCCAATGCACTGCGCACAGCCGCATCTGCGCTCACCGCTTCGCGGGTGAACTCCAGCGCCAGCCGCCCCGGCTGGCCGATGCCGACCAAGGCATCGTCACAACCCGCCTCGCCAAGGCACTCGACCAATGCCCCCGGATCACGATCATCGGCGGCGAGTTGGTATTTCAGCGTGAAGCTGTATTCCATCGTGCTACTCCTCGGCACCGTCGGCGGCTTCACGCTGCTTGCGGTGCCTGGTGCAATTGTCCACGACGCGCCGCAAGGCGCGTGCATGGTTGCCAGGGCTCTTCGGCGTGCTCCACACGCTGGTGATGCAGAACTCGCCGCAGTGGCACTCGTCATCGTTGTACGGACAGTAGATCCGCCCCCAGGCGTGACTGCCGCCAACTTCTACGCGCCAGCCCTGTCCTTCGGCATGCCTAAGCGCTTCTTCGACCTCTTTCTTCGGATGAGAGGGACGCGGCATCATTGATTTCCAGTATTGGCATGAGCCACATGGTTGTCAACTGACAACCATGCCTTCCCTTCAAGCCACACCCTCTCGTCCATAGTCGGCTTCAGCCCATATTTCGGGTTCATCGTGGTCTCCTCCAGGCACTTTCCCCTTGGAGCGTTTGGACCGAAAAATATCCCGTGCCGAGCATTTTCAGCTTATTTTTATCGGTCTTACGGTTCGGTGGGCAAGCACCGGCGATAAGGTCGGAACCACGTAAAACTCGCGGGTTTCACCCGCCCTACCAGAGCCCATCGCACCACCCGCAGGCTTCATCGAAGCGCTTTTCGTAGGTCGGGTTAGCGCAGCGTAACCCGACGTGGTTACTGAGTGGCTACGCGTGTTTGCCCACGGCGCCTGCGTCGGCGCCGCCATACCAGCAGCAGACCCAATGCCCCCAGCAGCAGCGGCCAGAGGCCCAGCAGCCCCGGCAGGATGCCATGGGTCAAGCCATAGCGTTGGACCTGCTTACGGTAGTCGTAACCCTCGGGCATAGGTAGCACGCCATTGGCCTCGGCCCAGGCGGCATAGTCCGCCTGCAACTGGCGGAATAGCACTGGCTGCTGCGCACGCAGGTCGTTCACTTCGCCCGGATCGGTACTGATGTCATACAGATGCCATTGCCCATCCCCCAGCGGGGGCAGATTGCGCAGCAGTTTGTAATCGCTCTTGAACAGCGCCGCGTTCCCCGATAGCTCGTAGCCAATGGCCTGGTCTGCCGGATGAGCCCGATCGGTCTGGCCCAGCAATACCGGCAGCAAGCTCAGGCCGCTGATGGGCTCCACCTCCCGCCC
>DATDTH010000619.1:0-8442 GCA_035290985.1 Pseudomonas sp.
AAACAGCACTTCGCCGTTGCCCACCGCGATCACATCGTTATGGAACACGCCCTGGTCGATCACCGCCGGGGTCTGCTGAGCGTAGACCACGCCGTCCTCGCTCAGGCCGTGCAGACGTGCCACCGCCTGGCTGGCTTCCAGGGTCTGGCGCGCCGGATAACGCTGGGGCGCCGGTAGGCGGCTATCGAAGGCACTGCGGCCGAACACGAAGAACTCCACGCCTGCGTCGCCATAGTCCTTGCAGAAACGCGTGTGGTTGGCCGCGCCCTCATCGCCGAACTGCGCCACCGCCGGCAAGGCGGCATGGTGCGCGAAGTGCTGGCGGTCGGCGAACATGGCCGCAAGTATGCGCCCGGTCACCGGGTGCTCGAGGCTGCGGTGAAACTTGCAATTGAGGTTGGCCGCGGTGAAGTGCACCCGGCCATCGGCCGTATCGGCACTGGGACTGACGGTGGCGGCGTTGGCCGTCCACATGCTCGAGGCCGAACAGCTGGCGACCAGCAACGGCATGGCATCGCGGGCGGCCTTCTGGATCACCTCGGCATCGCTGCCGACGAAGCCCAGGCTGCGCAGCACGCTCAGGTCCGGGCGCTCCTGGGGGGCCAGCACGCCCTGCTGGAAGCCCATTTCCATCAGCGCCTTCATTTTCGCCAGGCCCTGCTTGGCCGCCTCCCGGGGGCTGGAAACCTGCTGGCTATTGCCCTGGGAAGCCACGTTGCCGTAGGACAGGCCGCCGTAGTTGTGGGTCGGTCCGACCAGGCCGTCAAAGTTCACTTCATAGGCTTTCACAGGCTTACTCCCGGCGTCAGGGTGGCAGGCAGGCTGAGGGTGGCGCTTTCCAGCGAGGCGACCGGGTAGGCGCAATAGTCGGCGGCGTAATAGGCACTGGCCCGGTGGTTGCCGGAAGCGCCTACGCCACCGAAGGGCGCGGTGCTGGCGGCGCCGGTCAGCTGCTTGTTCCAGTTGACGATACCGGCGCGGCTCTCGAGCCAGAAGCGCTGGTAGCGCTCGGCGCAATCCGAGAGCAGACCGGCGGCCAGCCCGTATTGGGTGTTGTTGGCCTCGCGGATGGCACCGGCGAAATCGGCGTAGCGCAGCACCTGCAGCAAGGGCCCGAAAAACTCCTCGTCCGGGCGCTCGCCCAGCGCGCTCACATCGAGAATGCCCGGCGTCAGCAGCGCGGCATTCGCAAGCGGTTGAGTCATGGCCAGCAGCACGCTGGCGCCCTGGGCGATCAGATGATCCTGGGCCTTGAGCAGGTGGCGAGCCGCCTCCAGGGAAATCACCGAGCCCATGAAAGGCGCCGGCTGCTCGTCGAAGGCCCCGACCCTGAGGCTCGAAGCCACACCGACCAGGCGCGCCAGCAGGGCATCGCCCCAGGCCCCCTCTGGCACCAGCAAACGGCGGGCACAGGTGCAGCGCTGGCCGGCGGAAATGAAGGCCGACTGGATGATGGTGTAGACCGCCGCATCCAGGTCCTGGACTTCGTCGACCACCAAGGGGTTGTTGCCGCCCATCTCCAGCGCCAGGATCTTGTCCGGGCGGCCGGCGAATTGCTGGTGCAGCAGGTTGCCGGTGCGACTCGAACCGGTGAAGAACAGGCCGTCGAGATCCGGATGTCCGGCCAGGGCGATACCGGTGTCCCGCGCGCCCTGCAGCAGATTCAGCACGCCCGCCGGCAGGCCGGCCTCGATCCAGCACTGGACCGTCAGCTGGGCGACCTTGGGCGTCAGTTCGCTGGGCTTGAAGATCACCGCATTGCCGGCCAGCAACGCCGGGACTATATGGCCGTTGGGCAGGTGCCCGGGGAAATTGTAGGGACCGAACACCGCGACCACGCCATGGGGCTTGTGCCGCAGCACGGCGGTGGCATCGGCCAGCGGGCCGGATTTTTCACCGGTGCGCTCGCGGTAGCTCTGGACCGAGATGCCGACCTTGTTGACCATGCTGGTCACTTCGGTGGCGCACTCCCAGAGCGGCTTGCCGGTTTCCTCGCCGATGCAGCGCGCCAATTCCTCGCTGCGCCCTTTGAGGACCGCGGCGAAACGCTCCAGTACCGCGATCCGTTCATCCAGCGACCGCCGTGCCCAGGCCGGAAAGGCGCTGCGCGCCGCCGCTACCGCCGCGTCCACCTGGTCGGCCGTGGCGCCCTGCCCGCTCCAGAGCAGCGCCTGGCTGACCGGATTCAGCGATTCGATCCGCTCGCCCTGGCCGGCTTGCCAGCTGCCGTCGATGTAATGGGTGCTCATCAAATAGGCGCTCATCAATGGAACTCCTTGCTCACGGGCGGCCTGGCCGACAAGGGCACGGCCCGCACATGGTCGCCGGCGCCCAGGCGCAAGCGCTTGGCGGTCAGCGGATCCACCACCAGGGTACCGGCGGCCATGCGCGCCGGCGCCGCGGTGATGCGGCAGTCTTCACGCTTGCGGTTATGGATCAGGTAGGGCGTGGCATCCTCGCCCGGGGTCCCGACCGCCAGCACCAGGGTGCGGCTGTCGTTGACCGCACGGATCTTCGCGGTCTCGGCCTCGATGGACGGGCCAGCGTCGAAGATATCGATATAGCCCTGGTAGCTGAAGCCCTCGGCCTTGAGCATGCTCAAGGCCGGCTCGGTATCCGGGTGCACGCGACCGATGATGCTGCGCGCCTCCTCCGAGAGAAAGCAGGTGTAGAGCGGAAACTTCGGCATCAGCTCGGCGATGAAAGCCTTGTTGCCAACCCCGGTCAGGTAGTCGGCACGGGAGAACTCCATCTTGAAGAAATGCCGGCCGAGGCTTTCCCAGAACGGCGAGCGGCCGCTCTCGTCGGACATGCCGCGCATCTCGGCTATGACCTTGGGCCCGAACAGCTGCGGGAATTCGGCGATGAACAGGAAGCGCGCCTTCGACAGCAGACGACCATTGAGCCCGGTGCGATGCGCGCCATGCAGGAACAGCGAGCACAGCTCGGAGTTGCCGGTCAGGTCGTTGGCCAGGAACAGGGTCGGAATCTCGCGGTGGATTTTCAGCTCCTGGGAGGCGCTGACGATCATGCCGAGTCGGTAGTTGTACCAGGGCTCGCGCAGGCCGACGGCCCCAGCGACCGCGGAGATGCCGATCACCTTGCCCGCGTCATCCTCGAGGACGAACAGATAATCGGCATCGGCACGCTCGGCCTCGCCTCGGAAGGCCTTCTCGGCCCAGCCGACGCGATGAGCCAGGCGCTCTTCGTTGGCCGGCAGGGTCGTCAGGCCGGCACCGGTGCTGCGCGCCAGGTCGATCAACGCCGGCAAATCGGCGCTGCATACGGGACGAACGATCATGGATCCTCCGGATAGCTAAAAGCGGCAAGCCACAAGCTACAAGTTGAAATGCGTTCAGGCTTGCCGCGCGCGGCTTGCCGCCTGCTACTTTTTCCTTAAACCGCGACCAGGCGCACGCTGGCGCCTTCGCCGACGCCCAGGGCTTCGGCGGCTTCGACACTCAGGGTGACCGGCTTACCCGGCACCCAATCCAGTTCGGCGACTATGGCGCGAAAATCCTGCAATTGGCCGTTGGACACCAGGTAGGGGCGCCCGCCCTTGCCCAGCTCGCCGAGGCGCACCGGCACCACCCGGCTCTGGGCGATGGAACGGATGCCGGACGTGCGCGCGTGCAGGGTCGGGCCGCCGTCGAAGATGTCGATGTAGTGATCGGTCTCGAAGCCTTCGCGCATCAGGATATCGAAGGTGATCTGCGCCCGCGGGTGGACCTGACCCATGGCCTCCTGGGCCGCATCCGGCAACAAGGGCACATAGATCGGGTAATGGGGCATGAGTTCGGCGAGAAAGGTCCGGCTCTTCAAGCCGCACAGGCGCTCGGCCTCGGCGTAATTGAGGTCGAAGAAGTTGCGCCCCACCGCGTCCCAGAACGGCGACTCGCCCTGCTCGTCGCTCTGCCCGACTATCTCCACCACCACCGCGTCGGCGAAACGTTCCGGATGCCCGGCCACGAACAGCAGGCGGCCGCGGGAGTTGAGCTCGGCCCAGACCGAATGCACCAGCGGTTTTTCCACGTAGAAGCTGGTCAGCAGGCTGTTGCCCGTGAGGTCATGGCACAGCGAAAGCACATGGATCTTGTTGTGGATCGACAGCGACCGCGAGGCGTGAACGAAGGTCTCGTTGCGAAAGCTGTAGAAGGGCTCGGAGTAACCCGCGGAGGCGACTATGCCGGAACAGCCGACCAGGCGACCGGTCTCGCTGTCCTCCAGGACGAAGAAGTAGCTCTCTTCGCCATTGAAGCTGACCTCGGCGGCAAAGGAGGCATCCGATGCGGCAATCTTGTCGCTCAAGCGGCCGGCATCGTCCGGCAGCGAAGTAACACCAACCGGACTGTCCGCAGCCAGACGTTGCACGTCGGCCAAGTCAGCCATTTGCGCAGGGCGCATCACCAGCATGGTGTTACTCCTTTGAAGAAAAGCCCCGAACCACTCATGCCGAGTGATTCGGAGAAAACCGCGGCCCGAAGACCACGACTCACACGGAGAAGCTCATCCCTGAATGGATCCCGGCACGCCCTGTGCCGGGTTACTGCTGTCGAAAATCAGCCCTGGGTCAGCTTGGCCACGGCCCGCTCGAAACGAACCAGGCCTTCGTCGATATCGGCATCCGGGATCACCAGGCTGGGGGCGAAACGCACCACATCCGGGCCGGCCATCAGCACCATCAGCCCTTCTTTCTCGGCGGCATTGAGCACGTCCTTGGCCTTGCCCTTCCAGGCATCGGTCAGGACCAGGCCGATCAGCAGGCCCAGGCCGCGCACCTCGGAAAACACCCCGTACTGGCTGGCGATCCGCTCCAGGCCGGCCTTGAAGCGTGCATGCTTGGCCTTGACGCCCGCCAGCACCTCGGGGGTATTGATCACATCCAGCACCGCACCGGCCACCGCACTGGCCAGCGGGTTTCCGCCGTAGGTGGTGCCGTGGGTGCCAACCGACAGGTGGGCGGCGATTTTCGCGGTGGTCAGCATCGCGCCGATCGGGAAACCGCCGCCCAGGCTCTTGGCGCTGGACAGGATGTCGGGGGTGACGCCGTAGTGCATATAGGCGAACAGCTCGCCGCTGCGGCCCATGCCGCTCTGCACTTCGTCGAAGACCAGCAGGGCGTTGTGGGCGTCGCAGAGCTTGCGCACGCCTTCCAGGTAGGCCTGATCGGCCGGCAGCACGCCGCCCTCGCCCTGCACGGGCTCCAGCACCACGGCGCAGGTCTTGTCCGAGATGGCCGCTTTCAAGGCGTCCAGGTCGTTGAAGGGTACATGGCTGATGCCTTCGATCTTGGGACCGAAGCCATCGGAATACTTGGGCTGGCCGCCGACAGTCACGGTGAACAGGGTCCGCCCGTGGAAGCTGTTGGTGGCGGCGATGATCTCGAATTTTTCCGGGCCATACACATCATGGGCATAACGCCGTGCCAGCTTGAACGCCGCCTCGTTGGCCTCGGCGCCGGAGTTGGCGAGGAACACCCGCTCGGCGAAGGTCGACTCGACCAGCTTGTAGGCCAGGCGCAGGGCCGGCTCGTTGGTGAAGACGTTCGATACGTGCCAGATTTTTTCCGCCTGCTCGGTCAGCGCCTTGACCAGCGCCGGATGGGCATGCCCCAGGGAATTCACCGCGATGCCGCCCGCGAAGTCGATCAGCTCACGACCGCTCTGGTCCCAGACTCGGGAACCCTGACCACGCACCGGAATGAAGGCGGCGGGGGCATAGTTGGGGACCATGACTTGGTCGAAATCGGCGCGTTGCACCTGAGCATGCTCAACAGACATCGAAGCTCTCCTTACTAGAGGATCCAAGGAACCGCAGAACCGAGGAACGCTTGCCATCACGGCTAGCGATGAAATGGATTGTAGGGACTGATCCATAGTGGGCATTGCCGCCATGCGACAACTTCTTATAGCGCCCACCCGTGGGATTTCGACCCTTATGCAAATGCGACATAATTCGACAGAAAGCATCGCGAAGACGCAGTTTAAACGCTGTTCGACGCCGAGGCGCAGGGCCGGGAAAATTTTCTCCCGGGCCTGCGAAAGGTGGATTCGAGCAAGATCCAACACCCAGCGCTTCGGCGAAGCCTGCGATGTTGCAGGCGATTTTCACGAATAATCAGCCTGGCAAATAGGTGGGAGCTTGACTCCGCCTTGGCGGGTTACGCCCAGTTTTCGCGCCGAGGGCTTCACCGACGCGTTTTTGTAGGGTGCGCCGTGCGCACCGGGAGGTCGGCATGGTGGCGATGCTTAGGCGGTGCGCTGAGCGCACCCTACGGGCTGCCGAAGCGCTTTTCGGACGGGTTACCAGCGGACCTTGGCTCAGCCGCGCTCGACCGGTGCCGAAGTCAGCTCGAAGGGGCTGTTGCTGCGCCGCTGGTTGCGGTCTTCCCGGGGCGTGGCACCGAAGAAGTTGCGGTAGGCGCTGGAGAAATGCGGGCCGGAGGAGAAGCCACAGGACAGGCCGATCTGGATGATCGATTTGCTGGTCTGCATCAGCAGCTGGCGCGCCTTGTTCAGGCGCAACTCCAGGTAGTACTGGCTGGGCACGCGATTGAGGTACTGCTTGAAGATCCGCTCCAGCTGCCGCCGCGAAACGCAGACATGCTGGGCGATCTCGTCGGTGGTCAGCGGCTCCTCGATATTGGCCTCCATCAACAATACGGCCTGGGTCAGCTTGGGGTGGCTGGAGCCCAGGCGGTTCTGCAGCGGAATGCGCTGGCGCTCGCCGCCCTCGCGGATACGCTCGACCACCAGTTCTTCCGAGACCGCGCCGGCCAGCTCGGCCCCGTGATCCCGGGCCAGCACCGCCAGCAGCAGGTCGAGCACCGCCAAGCCGCCACAGGCGGTCAGGCGATCGCGATCCCAGTCGAACAGGTGACTGGTGGCGATCACCTTGGGAAAGCGCTCGGTGAAATCATCCTGCCAACGCCAGTGCACCGCCGCGCGATAGCCATCGAGCAGGCCCAACTGGGCCAGCGGATAGACCCCCGCCGAAATGCCGCCCACGGAACAGCCGGCCCGCACCAACTGCTTGAGCGCCGCGCCGAGGGGCGACGGCACATGCACCGGCGGCTCGTCGGCCAGCAGAAAGAGTTTGTGGCAGCCCTCCAGCTTGCCCACCCAGGGCTCGCCCGGCAGGCTCCAGCTCCCCGCCAGCGGCGGCTCGGCCTGGAGAAACAGTAGCTCGTAAACCACATCCGGGTGCACGCGCTGGGCGACGCGCAACGCTTCCTCGGCCAGGGCCAGGGTCATGGCCTTGGTGCTGGGCCAGAGGAGAAAACCAATTCGGTGAGCAGTCATGTCGGGCTCTTATTGGCAGATAAGGCATGCCGTGTCGCGCCGCAGGGGCGCCGCATCATTACTTCAAGCTACCGGAAAGAAACTGCTTGAGCCGTTCGGACTGGGGATTGACCAGCACTTCACGGGGATCGCCACGCTCCTCCACCACACCCTTGTGCAGGAACACCAGCTGATTGGAAACCTCGCGGGCAAAGCCCATCTCGTGGGTCACCACGACCATGGTCCGGCCTTCCTGGGCCAGATCCTGCATGACTTTCAGCACCTCGCCCACCAGCTCCGGGTCGAGGGCGGAGGTCGGCTCGTCGAACAGCATCACCTCCGGCTCCATGGCCAGGGCGCGGGCAATGGCCACCCGCTGCTGCTCGCCACCGGACATATGCGCCGGATAGGCATCCTTGCGATGGGCCACCCCGACCTTGGCCAGGTAGTGCTCGGCCTTTTCCAGCGCCTCCTTCTTGGACAGGCCGAGCACGTGCACCGGCGCCTCCATGACGTTTTCCAGGGCGCTCATATGGGCCCACAGGTTGAAGTGCTGGAACACCATGGACAGGCGCGAACGCAGGCGTTGCAGCTGCTTGGGGTCGGCGGCCTTCAGCGCGCCGTCCTTGTTGGCCACCAACTTGAGTTCTTCGCCGTTGAGCAAAATCTTGCCGGCATGGGGCTGCTCGAGCAGGTTGATGCAGCGCAGGAAGGTACTTTTGCCCGAGCCGCTCGAGCCGATGATGCTGATCACGTCGCCCGCCTTGGCCGCCAGGGACACGCCCTTGAGCACTTCATGGCTGCCGTAGCGTTTGTGCAGGTCTTGGACTTCCAGTTTGTACATGGTCTCGACTCTCGAATGCAGTGAAATTCAGTCGCTGAGCAGGCGGCCGTGACGAATGGGGACATGACCCGCCACCTTGGCCAGCCAGAGTCCCGGCTGGGCGAAACGCAGGCGCTCACGGACATAGAGCACACCCTCGGTGGAGGCGCGGACCGTGGTATGACGATCGTCCAGGGGATCCATCACTTCGAACAACGGATCCCCGACCCGGACCCGTGCCCCCACCGGCTGGAGAAAACTCACCACCCCGGCATGGGGCGCATAGGCGAATTCGGCGCCCTCGAAGGGCGTGGCCTCGCAGCAGTCCGCGGGCGCCGC
>DATDTH010000620.1:0-6040 GCA_035290985.1 Pseudomonas sp.
GTCGACCGATGCTCAGCGGCACACCCAGGGCCTCGCGCGCCCGGTTCTCGAGCTCGACCCGATACTCGGCCACCATAGGCACCAGCTCGCGACCGAGGCTGACATAGAGGGCCGCCAGCACCAGGACCAGGGTACTCAGACCCAGCCCCCAGCGCAGCAAGCCGGCGAACAGACGGCGCAGTCGCATCATCTCAATTCAGTCCCACACAATCATGCCGGCGGCCGGAAGGGCTAGCAGGCGGGTTAGAGCAGGACCACATCGTATTGCTCCTGGGAGTACATGGTCTCGACCTGGAACTTGATGGTGCGGCCGATAAAGCTTTCCAGATCGGCCACATTGCCCGACTCCTCGTCCAGCAGGCGGTCGACCACCTTCTGGTTGGCCAGCACCCGATACCCCTCGGCCTCGTAGGCCCGCGCCTCGCGCAGGATCTCCCGGAATATCTCGTAGCAGATGGTTTCCGGGGTCTTCAGCTTGCCGCGCCCCTGGCAGCTGACGCAGGTCTCGCACAGGACCTGTTCCAGACTCTCGCGGGTGCGCTTGCGGGTAATCTGCACCAGGCCCAGCTCGGTGATACCGATGATATTGGTCTTGGCGTGGTCGCGTTCCAGCTGTTTCTCCAGGGTGCGCAGCACCTGGCGCTGGTGCTCCTCGTCTTCCATGTCGATGAAATCGATGATGATGATCCCCCCCAGGTTGCGCAGGCGCAGCTGGCGGGCGATTGCGGTGGCCGCCTCGAGGTTGGTCTTGAAGATGGTCTCTTCCAGGGTGCGATGACCGACGAAGGCGCCGGTATTCACATCGATGGTGCTCATGGCCTCGGCCGGGTCGAGGATCAGGTAGCCACCGGACTTGAGCGGCACCTTGCGTTCCAGGGCCTTCTGGATCTCGTCCTCGACGCCGTAGAGGTCGAAGATCGGCCGCTCGCCCGGGTAATGCTCCAGACGGTCGGCGACCTCCGGCATCAGCTCGTCGACGAATTGGGTGATTCTCTGGAAGGTCTCCCGGGAGTCGATGCGGATTTTCTCGATCTTCGGGTTGACCAGGTCGCGCAGGGTGCGCAGCGCCAGGCTCAGGTCCTCGTAGATCACCGAGGGGGTCGGCGCGGCTTTCATCTGGGTCGAGATCTGTTCCCACAGGCGGCGCAGGTAACGGATATCGGCGACTATCTCATCGGCACCGGCGCCATCGGCGGCGGTGCGCAGGATAAAGCCCCCGGCCTCCTCGATGCCTTCGGCGGCCACGCAGTCGGCCACCACCTGCTTCAAGCGCTCGCGCTCGGCTTCATCCTCGATCTTCAGCGAGATGCCGACATGACTGGTGCGCGGCATGTACACCAGGTAACGCGAGGGAATCGACAGCTGGGTGGTCAGGCGCGCCCCCTTGCTGCCGATCGGGTCCTTGGTCACCTGCACCACCAGGCTCTGGCCTTCATGCACCAGGGCGCTGATGGTTTCCAGTGCATTGCCTTCGCGGCTGGAAATTTCCGAGGCATGGATAAAGGCCGCCCGGTCCAGGCCGATGTCGACGAAGGCCGCCTGCATGCCCGGCAAGACCCGCACCACCTTGCCCTTGTAGATATTGCCGACTATGCCGCGTTTCTGGGTGCGCTCGACATGCACCTCCTGCAGCACGCCGTTTTCCACCACCGCCACCCGGGACTCCATCGGCGTGATGTTGATCAGGATTTCTTCGCTCATGGGTGCGTCTCGCTCAGGCGCTGCCAACAGGGGATGCCGAAATTGGCCAGCAGTTCTGCGGTTTCGCACAGGGGCAAACCGACCACCCCAGAATAACTGCCATGCAGCTGCCTGACGAATACCGCCGCCAGGCCTTGGATACCGTAACCGCCCGCCTTGTCCCGGGGCTCGCCGCTGGCCCAGTAGCCTTCGGCCTCGCTGGGCGTGAGCGGGCGAAAGTCCACGCGACTGCAGACCACCCGCACCTCGACCCGACTCGTCGAGGCCAACGCTACCGCGGTCAGTACCTCGTGCTCGCGCCCCGAGAGCGCGGCCAGCATGGCCAGGGCCTCATCGCGGCTTTCCGGCTTGCCGAGAATATGACCGTCGAGCACCACCGCGGTATCGGCCCCCAGCACCACCGCGCCGGCCTCGGCAACGGCCAGCCCGGCCAGCGCCTTGGCCTGTGCCAGACGCGCCACATAGTCGGCCGGCGGCTCGGCGGGCAGGCGGCTTTCATCGACGGGACAGGACAGGGTGACGAAGGGCACGCCGATCTGCGCCAGCAACTCGCGCCGGCGCGGCGACCCGGAGGCCAGGTAAAGCCTGGTCATGCAGACATTCTCCCTGTCGAGGCGGACGACTGAGCGCGTCCGCTTAATTGACGTTCAAGCGCTTGTGCAACCCCTGCAGGGCCACACTGACCCAGGGCCAGAGCAAGGCGCTGACCAGGGCCGGTAGAACGAAGGCCAGGGTGGGTGGACGATTGCCGGTCAGCGCATGCAACCACAGTTGCACCAGTTGGGCGAGGCCGAAGACCACCAGCAGCACCATGCTCTGTTGCCAGAGGGGGAACATGCGCAGGCGTTGCTGCAACGAGAGCACCAGGAAGGTGATCAGGATCAGGACCAGGGCGTTCTGCCCCAGCAGGGTGCCATAGAGCACGTCCGCGCCCAGGCCCAGCAGCCAGGCGGTGGTCATGCCGACCCGGTGGGGCAGCGCCAGGCACCAATAACTGATGAACAGCGCCAGCCAGAGCGGCCGGCCGATTTCCATAAAGCTCGGCATGGGCGCCACGCTGAGCAGCAGCGCGAAGACGAAGCTGCACCAGATCACCCAACCATTGCGCGGACGCAGGCCCACCATCAGTGCGACCTCTCGGGAGTGGCTGCCGCGGCCGGGGGCCTGGCAGGCGGGATGGGTGCCTGGCCCGCCGCAGCGGGGTCCGACTCAGCGGGAGACTGCTCGGCGGCCTGGCGATCCAGCAGTTCCTGGGCCTGGGCCGACTCGCTGGCACGCTGCTCCGCGGAACGGGTGTCGGTGAATACCAGCAGCATGTAGCGGCTGCGGTTCAGGGCCGCGGTGGGCACCGCCCCCACTATGGCGAAGGGCTGGCCCGAGTCGTGGATGACCTCGATCACCTTGGCCACCGGGTAGCCGGCGGGAAAGCGCTGGCCCATGCCGGAGCTGACCAGCAGATCGCCCTCCTTGATATCCGCGGTGTCGGCCACATGGCGCAGCTCCAGGCGTTCCGGGTTGCCGGTGCCGCTGGCGATGGCGCGCAGGCCATTGCGATTGACCTGCACCGGAATGCTGTGGGTGGTATCGGTGAGCAGCAGCACCCGGGCGCTGTAGGGCATGACTTCAACCACCTGGCCCATCAGACCACGGGCATCGAGCACCGGTTGGCCGAGGAATACGCCGTCCTTCTCGCCCTTATCGATCAGGATACGGTGGGTGAAGGGATTGGGGTCGACCCCGATCAATTCACTGACCAGGACCTTTTCATCCACCAGGGCCGAGGAGTTGAGCAGTTCGCGCAGGCGCACGTTCTGCTCGGTCAAGGCCGCCAGCTTCTGCAGGCGGCGCTGCACCAGCAGGGCCTCGGCCTTGAGCTTTTCGTTCTCGCTCAGCAGCTCGCTGCGGCTGTTGAACTGCTGGGTGACCCCGTCCCAGACCCGTACCGGCAGGTCCGCCAGCCAGTAGAAGGGGGTCATCACCAGGCCCAGTTGACTGCGCACGGGCTTCAGCGATTCGAAACGCGCATCGACCACCATCAGCACCACCGACAGCACGGCCAGCACCAGCAAACGCGCGGCCAGGGAGGGGCCTTTGGCGAACAGCGGCTTAATGGTCCGCTCTCCCCAGGCTGTGTTTCGATTGGCGGCGTGTATTCATGGGGCAATAACCGGTTCGACTGCGGAAAGGGAACGCTGGCAGCGCCAGTCGCACGCTCGGCGCGACCGGCAAACTCCCCCGAAGCGCAGACAGCCTAACAAAAACCGGCGGCGCCCGGGGCGGGCGCGCCGGAATCGGGACTCATTCGCTGGAGAGCAGGTCCATGGCGTGGCGGTCCATCATTTCCAGGGCCTTGCCGCCGCCACGGGCGACGCAGGTCAGCGGATCCTCGGCGACTATCACCGGCAGCCCGGTTTCCTGGGACAGCAGCTTGTCCAGGTCGCGCAGCAGCGCGCCGCCACCGGTCAGCACCAGGCCGCGCTCGGCGATGTCCGAGGCCAGCTCCGGCGGCGATTGCTCCAGGGCGCTCTTGACCGCCTGGACGATGGTCGCCAGGGATTCCTGCAGCGCCTCGAGCACCTCATTGGAGTTCAGGGTGAAGCTGCGCGGCACGCCTTCGGCCAGGTTGCGGCCACGCACGTCGACTTCCAGCAGTTCGCCGCCCGGGTAGGCCGTGCCGATTTCCTGCTTGATCCGCTCGGCGGTGGATTCGCCGATCAGGCTGCCGTAGTTGCGACGCACGTAGGTGATGATGGCTTCGTCGAAACGATCGCCACCGACCCGCACGGATTCGGCATAGACCACACCGTTGAGGGAGATCAGCGCGATCTCCGTGGTGCCGCCGCCGATATCCACGACCATCGAGCCGCGCGCCTCTTCCACCGGCAGGCCGGCACCGATGGCCGCGGCCATGGGTTCTTCGATCAGGAAGACTTCGCGGGCACCGGCACCGAGGGCCGACTCACGAATGGCCCGGCGCTCCACCTGGGTGGACTTGCAGGGCACGCAGATCAGCACGCGCGGGCTGGGCTGCAGAAAGCTGTTTTCATGCACTTTATTGATAAAGTACTGCAGCATCTTCTCGCAGACGCTGAAATCTGCGATCACGCCGTCCTTCATCGGCCGGATGGCCGCGATATTGCCGGGGGTACGGCCAAGCATGCGCTTGGCTTCGGTACCAACCGCCACGACGCTTTTCTGGTTGCCGTGGGTACGGATGGCGACGACCGAGGGCTCGTTGAGGACGATACCGCGCTCGCGCACATAAATCAGGGTATTGGCAGTGCCCAGGTCGATCGACAGATCACTGGAAAACATGCCACGCAGTTTCTTGAACATGGGATAAAGGACCCTAGGCACGCGTGGGTAAAGGCGACGCGAGTAACGCGCGGATAAGGCACGGATAACTCACGGATAAAAAGTGCGGCAAACTCTAACAACGACAGGGATTTTGGGCAAGGCGGCAATATGTTAAATTAGCCGTTTTTCCGGGCTTAAAGCCCCATGATGGCGGCTTAATGACCGTCCGACGCCCCTGCGCGTTCCCCGGTATTTCGTATTTTTTTTCGCACGGTCATCCGTTCGCATTCCACTGGCCCCTCTTGATTGGAGAACCCCCGATGGCGCTTGAACGCTCAGACGTGGAAAAGATCGCTCACCTGGCCCGACTCGGCCTGAATGACGCCGATATCCCACGTACCACTGAGACCCTGAACAGCATTCTCGTCCTGGTCGACCAGATGCAGGCCGTCGACACCCGGGGCATCGAACCCCTGGCGCACCCGCTGGAAGCCACCCAGCGCCTGCGGGCCGACCAAGTCACCGAACAGAACCAGCGCGACGCCTACCAGGCCATAGCACCGGCCGTCGAAAACGGTCTGTACCTGGTTCCGAAAGTCATCGAGTAAAAGTCACGGAGTAAGAAAAGCGCCATGCATCAGTTGACCCTGGCCGAGATCGCCCGCGGACTCGCCGACAAGCAATTCTCCTCCGAAGAGCTGACCCGCGCCCTGCTGGCGCGCATCCAGCGCCTCGACCCGCAGCTCAACAGTTTCATCAGCCTCACCGAGGAGCTTGCGCTGGAGCAAGCCAAGGCCGCCGATGTCCGCCGCGCCGCCGGTGAACGCGGCGCCCTGCTCGGCGCGCCCATCGGTCACAAGGACCTGTTCTGCACCCAGGGCATCCGCACCAGTTGCGGCTCGAAGATGCTCGACAACTTCAAGGCGCCCTACGACGCCACTGTGGTCGCCAAGCTGGCCAGCGCCGGCGCCGTGACCCTGGGCAAGCTGAACATGGACGAATTCGCCATGGGCTCGGCCAACGAATCCAGCCATTACGGCGC
>DATDTH010000621.1:0-7569 GCA_035290985.1 Pseudomonas sp.
CGCCGCGGCCGCCTGATCAAGGACGTGCAGGTCACCCAGAACGCCAAGGCGGGCAAGGCCCTGGCCCTGTCCATCGACCTGCGCCTGCAGTACCTGGCGCACCGCGAGTTGCGCAACGCCCTGACCGAGTTCGGCGCCAAGGCCGGCAGCCTGGTGATCACCGACGTCAAGACCGGCGAAGTCCTGGCCATGGTCAACCAGCCGACCTACAACCCGAACAACAGGCGCAACCTGCAGCCGGCGATGATGCGCAACCGCGCCATGATCGACGTGTTCGAACCGGGCTCCACGGTGAAACCCTTCTCCATCAGCGCCGCCCTGCAAAGCGGCCGCTGGAAGCCGACCGACAAGGTCGATGTCTACCCGGGCACCCTGCGGATAGGCAAGTACACCATTCGCGATGTGTCGAAGAACGAGGGTGTGCTCGACCTGACCGGCATCCTGATCAAATCGAGCAACGTCGGAGTCAGCAAGATCGCCTTCGATATCGGCGCCGAGTCCATCTATGGGGTGATGCAGCAGGTCGGGCTGGGCCAGGATACCGGCTTGGGTTTCCCCGGTGAACGGATCGGCAGCCTGCCCAATCACCGGGTCTGGCCGAAGGCCGAAACCGCTACCCTGGCCTACGGCTACGGGCTGTCGGTGACCGCGGTGCAGCTCGCCCATGCCTATGCCGTGCTGGCCAACAATGGGCGCAGCGTGCCCTTGACCCTGACCCGCGCGGATGATCGGGTGGCGGATGGCGTCCAGGTGATTCCCGAAGCGGTCGCGACCACGGTGCAGGGCATGTTGCAGCAGGTGGTCGAGGCGCCGGGCGGTGTGTTCCGCGCCAAGGTTCCGGCCTACCATGTGGCCGGTAAGAGCGGCACCGCGCGCAAGGCCACGGTGGGCAGCAAGGGCTATACCGCCAATGCCTACCGTTCGCTGTTCGCCGGCTTCGCCCCGGTCAGCAATCCGCGCATCGCCATGGTCGTGGTCATCGACGAGCCCAGTACGGGCGCCTACTACGGCGGCCTGATCTCGGCCCCGGTGTTCGGCAAGGTCATGGCCGGCGCCCTGCGCCTGATGAACATAGCCCCGGACAATCTGCCACCCGCGGTCGTACCCGTTCCTCCCGTGGCGGTCGCCGCCGTTTCCGGTCAAGGAGGGCGCCTCTGATGCCCATGCCACTCAATCAACTGCTGCCCGAAGCCGAAAGCGCGGTGCTGATCCGCGAACTGACCCTGGACAGTCGCAAGGTACGCCCCGGCGACCTGTTTCTCGCCGTGCCCGGCGGGCAGCAGGACGGCCGGCTGCACATCGCCGACGCCATTGCTCGTGGCGCCGCCGCCGTGGCCTACGAGGCCCAAGGCGCGCCAACCATGACCGCCAGCAGCGCGGCCCTGGTCCCGCTGAAAAACCTGGGCGATCAGCTGTCGGCCATCGCCGGGCGCTTCTATGGCGAGCCGAGCCGTGCCCTGCACCTGGTGGGCGTGACCGGAACCAACGGCAAGACCAGCGTCAGCCAGTTGATCGCCCAGGCCCTGGACCTGTTCGGCGAGCGCTGCGGCATTGTCGGCACCCTGGGTACCGGCTTTTACAATGAGCTGGCCCTGGGTCGGCATACCACGCCGGACCCCATAGGCGTGCAGGCGGTGCTGGCCAACCTCAAGCAGGCCGGTGCTCGCGCCGTGGCCATGGAAGTCTCCTCCCATGGGCTGGAGCAGGGCCGCGTCGCCGCCCTGGCCTTCGATGTGGCGGTGTTCACCAACCTGTCCCGCGATCACCTGGATTACCACGGGTCGATGCAGGCCTACGCCGCGGCCAAGGCCCGCCTGTTCGCCTGGCCGGGGCTGCGTTGTCGGGTGCTGAACCTGGACGACGAACTGGGTCGGCAACTGGCCGCCGAGGAACAGTCGCAGTCGCGCCTGATCAGCTACAGCCTGGAAGATCCCGCGGCCACCCTCTATTGCCGTGAGGCCCGTTTCGACGACGACGGCATCCGCGCCAAGCTGGTGACCCCCCAGGGCGAAGGCAATCTGCGCAGTTCGTTGCTGGGTCGCTTCAACCTGAGCAACCTGCTGGCCGTGGTCGGGGCCCTGCTGGCGATGGACTATCCGCTGGATGAGATACTCGAGCTGCTGCCCCGCTTGCAGGGCCCGGCCGGACGCATGCAGCGCCTGGGTGGCGGCGACAAGCCGCTGGTGGTGGTCGATTACGCCCACACCCCGGATGCCCTGGAAAAGGTCCTGAGCGCACTGCGCCCCCACGCCAAGGGCCGGCTGCTCTGCCTGTTCGGCTGCGGCGGCGACCGTGACCGCGGCAAGCGCCCGCTGATGGCCCGGGTGGTCGAGCAATTGGCCGATGCCGTGCTGGTCACCGACGACAACCCGCGCGGCGAGACGCCGGAGCAGATTTTCGAGGATATCCGTGCCGGTCTGACGGCCCCGCAGCGGGTCGACTTCGTGCATGGCCGCGGCCTAGCGATCGCCCAACTGATCGCCACGGCCGCTGCGGCCGATGTGCTGGTGCTGGCCGGTAAGGGCCACGAGGACTACCAGGAGATCCAGGGCGAGCGTCAGGCGTTTTCCGACCTGGACGAGGCCGTCAAGGCCCTGGCCGTCTGGGAGCCGACCCATGCTTGAAGCCCTGCGCCTGAGTGAAGTCGCCGCAGCCCTGGACGGTCGCGTCCTGGGGCGCGACGTCGTGTTTGACGCGGTGTCCAGCGACAGCCGAAAGATCGAAGCGGGGCAGCTGTTCATCGCCCTGGCCGGGCCGACGTTCGACGGTCACGATTACCTGGCCCAGGTGGCCGGCAAAGGCGCGGTGGCGGCCCTGGTCGAGCGCGAAGTTGCCGGCGTCGAGCTGCCGCAATTGCAAGTGGCCGATACCCGCATCGCCCTGGGGCGGCTGGGCGCACTGAATCGCGCGCGCTTCAGCCAGCCGCTGGTTGCCGTGACCGGTTCCAGCGGCAAGACCACGGTCAAGGAAATGCTCGCCAGCATCCTGCGTGCAGGCCTGCGGGGCGAGGTGCTGGCCACCCGTGGCAACCTGAACAACGACCTGGGCGCGCCGTTGACCTTGCTGGAACTCGCGCCCCAGCATGCCGCCGCCGTGATCGAGCTGGGCGCCAACCATGTCGGTGAAATCGCCTACACCGTTGCCCTGGCTCGTCCCCAGGTGGCGATCATCACCAATGCCGGTAATGCCCATGTGGGCGAGTTCGGCGGGCCGGACAAGATCGTCCAGGCCAAGGGCGAGATTCTCCAGGGCCTGAGCGCCACCGGGGTGGCCGTGCTCAATCGCGATGACCCGGCCTTCGCCACCTGGAGCGCCCTGGCCGGCGAGCGCCAGGTGCTGAGCTTCGCCCTGCACGACGCCGCTGCCGATTTTCAGGCCGCCGACCTGGCCCGCGATGCTCGGGGTTGCCAGGCCTTCACCCTGCAGGGGCCGGCCGGCAGCGCGCGCATCCAGCTCAACCTGCTGGGCGTGCATAACGTGAGCAATGCCCTGGCCGCCGCCGCCGCCGCCCATGCGCTGAAGGTGCCGCTGGTTGCCATGGTGGCCGGACTCCAGGGCCTGGCGCCGGTCAAGGGCCGCGGCGTGGCTCAGCTGACGGCCAGCGGCGTGCGGGTGATCGATGACAGCTACAACGCCAACCCCGTGTCGATGTGCGCAGCGGTGGATATACTGGCCGGCTTTTTCGGTCGCACCGTCCTGGTGCTCGGGGACATGGGCGAACTGGGCGAGTGGGCCGAGCAGGGCCATCGCGAGGTGGGCGCCCATGCCGCCGGCAAGGTCAGCACGCTCTATGCCGTGGGGCCGCTGATGGCCCATGCCGTGGCCGCTTTCGGCCCCGGCGCCCGGCATTTCGCCAACCAGGCCGAGCTGATCGAGGCGTTGCGCACCGAACAAGGCGAAACCACCATTTTAATCAAGGGTTCGCGCAGCGCGGCTATGGAACACATAGTCGCGGCACTCTGCGCCAACCAGGAGAGTCACTAAATGCTGCTGCTGCTGGCGGAGTATCTGCAACAGTTCCATAAAGGCTTCGCGGTCTTTCAATACCTGACCCTGCGCGGGATTCTTGGGGTCCTGACCGCCCTGTCGCTATCGCTGTGGCTGGGCCCCTGGATGATCCGCACCCTGCAGATCCGCCAGATCGGTCAGTCGGTGCGCAACGACGGTCCGCAGTCGCACCTGTCCAAGTCCGGGACGCCGACCATGGGCGGCGCGCTGATCCTGGCGTCCATCGCCATCAGTACCCTGCTCTGGGCCGACTTGGCCAACCGCTATGTCTGGGTGGTGCTGGGCGTGACCCTGCTGTTCGGCGGCATCGGCTGGGTCGACGACTATCGAAAGGTGATCGAGAAGAACTCCAAGGGCCTGCCGAGCCGCTGGAAATATTTCTGGCAGTCGGTGTTTGGCCTGGGCGCGGCGATCTTCCTTTATATGACGGCGCCGAGCGCGGTGGAAACCACCCTGATCCTGCCGATGTTCAAGGACTTTAGCCTGGAGCTGGGCATCGGCTTCGTGGTGCTGAGCTACTTCGTGATAGTCGGCTCGAGCAACGCGGTGAACCTGACCGATGGTCTCGACGGCCTGGCCATCCTGCCCACCGTGCTGGTGGCCGGTGCGCTGGCGATTTTCTGCTACCTGTCGGGCAACATCAAATTCGCCGATTACCTGCTGATCCCCTATGTGCCGGGGGCCGGCGAGCTGATCGTGTTCTGCGGCGCGTTGGTCGGTGCCGGCCTGGGCTTTCTCTGGTTCAACACCTACCCGGCCCAGGTCTTTATGGGCGACGTCGGCGCCCTGGCCCTGGGCGCGGCCCTGGGCACCATAGCCGTGATCGTGCGCCAGGAACTGGTGCTGTTCATCATGGGCGGGGTGTTCGTCATGGAGACCCTGTCGGTGGTGATCCAGGTCGCCTCGTTCAAGCTGACCTGCAAGCGGGTGTTCCGCATGGCGCCGATTCACCACCATTTCGAATTGAAGGGCTGGCCCGAACCCCGGGTGATTGTGCGCTTCTGGATCATCACGGTGATCCTGGTGCTGATCGGTCTCGCCACCCTTAAGTTGAGGTAAGCACCCGTGTCCCTGATCGCTTCTGACCACTTTCGCATCGTTGTCGGCCTCGGCAAGAGCGGCATGTCCCTGGTGCGCTTCCTCGCGCGCCAGGGCGTGCGCTTCGCCGTGGCCGATACCCGCGAACAGCCGCCGGAGCTGAGCACCTTGCGTGAGCAGTTCCCCGGGGTCGAAGTGCGTTGTGGCGAACTGGACGTCGAGTTCCTCTGTCGCGCCGACGAGCTCTATGTCAGCCCCGGCCTGGCCCTGGCCACACCGGCGCTGCAGGCTGCCGCGGCGCGCGGGGTGAAGTTGTCCGGCGATATCGAGCTGTTCGCCCGCCACGCCCAGGCACCGATAATCGCGATCACCGGCTCCAATGCCAAGAGCACGGTCACCACCCTGGTCGGCGAGATGGCCGAGGCCGCCGGCAAGCGCGTGGCGGTCGGCGGCAACCTCGGCACCCCGGCTCTGGACCTGCTCGATGACCAGGTCGAACTCTACGTGCTGGAGCTGTCCAGCTTCCAGCTGGAGACCACCGACCAGTTGAACGCCGAAGTGGCCACGGTGCTGAATATCAGCGAAGACCATATGGACCGCTACAGCGGCCTGCCGGCCTACCACCAGGCCAAGCACCGGATCTTCCGCGGCGCGCGCCAGGTGCTGGTGAACCGCCAGGACGGCCTGTCGCGGCCACTGGTCGGCGAGCTGGTGCCGTGCTGGACCTTCGGCCTGAACAAGCCCGATTTCAAGGGATTCGGCCTGATCGAGGTCGAGGGTGAAAAACACCTGGCCTTCCAGTTCGAACCCCTGCTGGCGGTGCGCGAACTCAAGGTGCGCGGCGCCCACAACCAGGCCAATGCCCTGGCGGCCCTGGCCCTGGGGCATGCCGTCGGCCTGCCGTTCGCACCCATGCTGCAGGCCCTGCGGACCTTCACCGGCCTGGCCCATCGCTGCCAGTGGCTGCGCGAACGGGCGGGAGTGAGCTATTACGACGACTCCAAGGCCACCAATGTCGGCGCGGCCCTGGCGGCGATCGAGGGCCTGGGCGCCGACATCGACGGCAAGCTGCTGCTGATCGCTGGCGGCGACGGCAAGGGCGCGGATTTCGCCGCCCTGGCCGCGCCCGTGGCGCGTCACTGCCGGGCGGTGCTGCTGATCGGTCGCGACGCCGAGCGCCTGGCCGCGGCCCTGGGCGAGGCGGTGCCGCTGATTCGCCTCGCCAGCCTGGAACAGGCCGTGGAGAAAGCCGCGGAGCTGGCCCAGGTCGGTGATGCCGTGCTGCTGTCGCCGGCCTGCGCCAGCCTGGACATGTTCAAGAACTTCGAAGAGCGCGGCCGGCTGTTCGCCCGCGCGGTGGAGGCGCTCGCCTGATGCTGAGCTTCCTGCGCCCCTATCCCTCGCCGCTGTTCAGCCCCCGAGGCATGAACCTGGACTTCCCGCTGCTGGCCGGTTGCCTGGCGCTGCTCGGCCTGGGCCTGGTGATGATCACCTCGGCCTCGTCCGAAGTGGCCGCGGTGCAGTCCGGCAACCCGCTCTATCACATGATTCGCCACCTGTTCTACCTGGTGATCGGCCTGGGCGCCGGGGCCGTGGTGCTGATGATTCCCCTGGAAACCTGGCAGCGCCTGGGCTGGTTGTTGCTGCTCGGCGCCGCCGGCCTGCTGGTGCTGGTGCTGATCCCAGGCATCGGCCGGGAAGTGAACGGCGCGATGCGCTGGATCGGCTTCGGCGCCTTCAACGTGCAGCCTTCGGAAATCGCCAAGGTTTTCGTGGTGATCTACCTGGCCGGCTACCTGGTGCGCCGCCAGGCCGAAGTGCGCGAGAGCTGGGGCGGCTTTTTCAAGCCTTTCGTGGTCCTGTTGCCCATGGCCGGCTTGCTGCTGATGGAGCCGGACTTCGGCGCCACCGTTGTGATGATGGGCGCGGCGGCAGCCATGCTGTTTCTCGGCGGTGTCGGCCTGTTCCGCTTCGCCCTGATGGTCGGGCTGGCCATAGGCGCGGTGGTGGTCCTGGTCCAGGCCCAGCCCTACCGGATGGCGCGCCTGACCAACTTCACCGACCCCTGGGCCGACCAGTTCGGCGCCGGTTACCAACTGAGCCAGGCCCTGATCGCCTTCGGCCGTGGCGAGTGGTTCGGCGTCGGCCTGGGCAATAGCATCCAGAAGCAGTTCTACCTGCCCGAGGCCCATACCGACTTCGTCTTCGCCGTGCTGGCCGAGGAGCTGGGCCTGGTGGGGGCGCTGGTCACCCTCGGCCTGTTCGTCTTCGTCAGCGTGCGGGCCCTGTATATCGGCCTGTGGGCGGAGAAGGCCAAGCAGTTCTTCGCCGCCTATGTGGCCTACGGCCTGGCGTTCCTCTGGGTCGGTCAGTTTCTGATCAATATCGGGGTGAATGCCGGCCTGCTGCCGACCAAGGGCCTGACCCTACCGTTTCTCAGCTACGGCGGCAGTTCCCTGGTGATCTGCTGCGTCAGCCTGGCCCTGCTGCTGCGCATCGAATGGTAGCGGCGGACCCAGCTGG